>NZ_JAVRFJ010000057.1:0-50862 GCF_031845845.1 Streptomyces gottesmaniae | reverse complement strand
CCCCCCCGCCCCCCCCCCCCCCCCCCCCACGACCGGGGTGCGGCCGGGATGCGGCCGGGGGTGAGACGGTCCGGGACTGTCTAGAACGCCGCCTCGTCCAGCCCCATCAGCTCCAGGTCGACGCCCTCGGAGATCTTGCGGGCGAGGGTGACGCCCGGGAGGACGTTGGCCGCGAAGAACTTCGCCGCCGCGATCTTGCCGGTGTAGAACGCCTTGTCCTTGGCGGAGGCGTTCTGGAGCTTCTCGGCGGCGACGGCGGCACCCTTGAGGAGCAGGTAGCCGACGACGACGTCACCGGAGGCCATCAGCAGGCGGGTGGTGTTGAGGCCCACCTTGTAGATGTTCTTGACGTCCTGCTCGGTGGCGGCGAGGTCGGTGAGGAGGAGGCCGACGATGGCCTCCAGCTCGACGGCGGCCTTGGCGAGGTGCTCGCGGGCGCCCTCCAGCTGCTCGCCGCCCTCCCCGAGGGCCAGGAACTTCTTGATCTCCTCGGCGAGGCTGTTCAGCGCGGCGCCCTGGTTGCGGACGATCTTCCGGAAGAAGAAGTCCTGGCCCTGGATCGCGGTGGTGCCCTCGTAGAGGGTGTCGATCTTGGCGTCGCGGATGTACTGCTCGATCGGGTACTCCTGGAGGAACCCGGAGCCGCCGAAGGTCTGCAGGGACTGGGCGAGCTGCTCGTAGCCCTTCTCGGAGCCGTAGCCCTTGACGATGGGCAGGAGCAGGTCGTTCAGGGCCTCCAGGGCGGAGACGTCCTCGCCCGCCGCCTCCTTGACCTGGATCTCGTCCTGGATGGAGGCCGTGTAGAGGACGAGGGCGCGCATGCCCTCCGCGTACGCCTTCTGCGTCATCAGCGAGCGGCGGACGTCGGGGTGGTGGGTGATGGTGACCTTGGGGGCGGTCTTGTCCATGAAGTTCGCCAGGTCGGGGCCCTGGACGCGCTCCTTGGCGTACTCCAGGGCGTTGAGGTAGCCCGTGGACAGCGTGGAGATCGCCTTCGTGCCGACCATCATGCGGGCGAACTCGATGATGCGGAACATCTGGCGGATGCCGTCGTGCTTGTCGCCGACCAGCCAGCCCTTGGCCGGGTGGCGGTCGCCGAAGGTCATCTCGCAGGTGGTGGAGGCCTTCAGGCCCATCTTGTGCTCGACGTTGGTGGCGTAGACGCCGTTGCGCTCGCCCAGCTCGCCGGTCTCGAAGTCGAAGAGGTACTTCGGGACGAGGAAGAGGGACAGGCCCTTGGTGCCGGGGCCGTGGCCCTCGGGGCGGGCGAGGACGTAGTGGAGGATGTTCTCCTCCATGTCGTGCTCACCGGAGGTGATGAAGCGCTTGACGCCCTCGATGTGCCAGGAGCCGTCCTCCTGCTGGACCGCCTTGGTGCGGCCGGCGCCGACGTCCGAGCCCGCGTCCGGCTCGGTGAGGACCATGGTCGAGCCCCAGGTCCGGTCCACCGCGATCTGGGCGATCTTCTTCTGTACGTCGTTGCCCTCGTCGTAGAGGATGCCGGCGAACGCCGGGCCGGAGGAGTACATCCACACGGCCGGGTTCGAGCCGAGCAGCAGCTCCGCGTAGGCCCAGATCAGGGAGCGGGGCGAGGTGGTGCCGCCGATCTCCTCGGGCAGGCCGAGCCGCCAGTACTCGGAGTCCATGAAGGCCTTGTAGCTCTTCTTGAAGGACGCCGGTACGGGGGCGGTGTTGGTCTCGGGGTCGAAGACCGGGGGGTTGCGGTCGGCGTCGGTGAAGGACTCCGCCAGCTCGTTCTCCGCGAGACGGGCCAGCTCCTCCAGGATGCTCCTGGCGGTGTCCGTGTCCATCTCCGCGAACGGGCCGGTGCCGTACAGCTTGTCGCGCCCGAGGACCTCGAAGAGGTTGAACTCGATGTCGCGGAGATTCGACTTGTAGTGCCCCATGGCGACGGCTCCGTAAGAGGGATCGGCGAGGCACAGGATCCTCGCGCTGATTCACGTACCAACTAGTAGCTTGTCTGTCGATGATGCTACCCATCAGTAATAAGAAGCAACCCCGATCGGGTCATCTGTGACTCGTTACGCTTTGCCGCATGTACGGCTACGACCAGAGCGCCGGCCCCCAGCAGCAGCAGTACGCCCCGCCGCCGCAGCAGCAGATGCCCGGGCAGATGCCCGGCGGCCAGATGGGGGGCGGTTACGGGCAGCAGCCACCCCTGTACCCGGAGCCGTCCCCGCCCTCCCTCGCGGACGCGGTGCGGGCCTTCACCACCGGCCAGATGGCGGCGGAGGACTTCCAGCAGGTCTTCGCGACGTCCAAGGTGTACTGCCCGCGCGGCGACAACCCGGGGTTCCTGGCGCTGCACAACACCCAGCAGCCCGTGATCCCGATGTTCACCTCGCTCAAGGAGCTACGTCGGTACGCCGGCAAGGAGTCCAAGTACTTCGTGATCACCGGTGCGGAGGTGATCGATCTGCTGCCGACCGGGTACGGCTTCGTCCTCGACATGGAGGGGGAGCACCGGATGGTGTTCGACGCGAAGGCCGTGGAGCAGATGGTGGAGTTCGCCATGCGGCGGATGTACGGGTAGCTGCGCTGGTTGGGCCGGTTCCGGGTTCTGGGTTCCGGCTACCGGGTTCCGGGTGGTTGGTTGCGGTTCGTTGCGGGTGCGGGGCTGTGGGGGTTGCGCGCAGTTCCCCGCGCCCCTGGCGGGCTGCGCCCGCTGAATCGGGGATCACCTCCTCGCCGTTGGTCCGCTGGGGCCGACGGCGTTCTGCTGTCCGGGGTCGCGCGGGAATGCGAGGGGGTTCGCGTCTGTTGGGCCTGGCAGGAAGTTCAATAATCAACTAAACTGAGCGCACAAGGAGGTACCGACATGCCCGCAGTGACCGTCGAGAACCCGCTGATCCTGCCCCGTGTCGCCGCGCCGACCGACGCGGTGGCCCGTCCGGTGCTCGCCGTGACGACCGCGCCCAGTGGTTTCGAGGGCGAGGGCTTCCCGGTCCGCCGTGCGTTCGCCGGGATCAACTACCAACACCTCGACCCGTTCATCATGATGGACCAGATGGGCGAGGTGGACTACGCGCCGGGAGAGCCCAAGGGCACCCCCTGGCACCCCCACCGGGGCTTCGAGACCGTCACCTACATCATCGACGGTGTCTTCGACCACCAGGACAGCCACGGCGGTGGCGGCACCATCACCAACGGTGACACCCAGTGGATGACGGCCGGCTCCGGCCTCCTCCACATCGAGGCGCCGCCGGAGTCCCTCGTCACGTCCGGCGGGCTGTTCCACGGCATCCAGCTGTGGGTGAACCTCCCGGCCCGGGACAAGATGATGGCCCCCAAGTACCAGGACATCCGCGGTGGTCAGGTCCAACTGCTCACCTCCGCCGACGGCGGCGCCCTCCTCCGCGTCATCGCCGGTGAGCTGGACGGTCACCAGGGGCCGGGCATCACCCACACCCCGATCACCCTGCTCCACGCGACCGTCGCGCCGGGCGCGGAGATCACCCTGCCGTGGCGTGAGGACTTCAACGCCCTCGCCTACGTCCTCGCCGGGCGTGGCACCGTCGGCGCGGACCGGCGGCCGATCCACCTCGGTCAGACGGCCGTCTTCGGCGCGGGCTCCTCGCTCACCTTCCGCGCGGACGAGCAGCAGGACTCCCACGCGCCCGACCTGGAGATCGTGCTCCTCGGCGGACAGCCCATCCGTGAGCCGATGGCCCACTACGGTCCGTTCGTCATGAACACCCGCGACGAACTCCAGCAGGCGTTCGAGGACTTCCAGAAGGGCCGGCTGGGCACCATCCCGGCGGTCCACGGGATGACCCCCGAGGGGCTGTAGAGCGGGGCGCACCCCTGGGCAAACGAGGCTCTTCCTCGCCAATCGGGCCACCGGGAGCCGTCCGGGTTCACTGGCGACCGGGTGATCATGCACACCCGGTCGACGCCTGGATAAGCACCGTCTCCGCCGCGTAGGTTCTGGCGTGCCCACCCCTTCGGCTGACCTCCGGAGCGGGTGGCGCTCACGGGGGAGAGCGCACCACTCGGATCCCGCCTCGGCCATCGGCCGGGGCGGGCTCAGTCCTGCCCGCTCCCCCGCCGCTCAGGCAGGGAAACGGGGAGAGACACCATGCGCAGGCCGTTCCACGACGATGGATCCCGACGTCCGTCCGGCACTTCTCCGATCACTTGAGCGCGCCGGCGCTGTCGTTCCTGAGAAGCTGCGCGCCCCTCACGGCGGCCCGTTCGGCGGCCGCGGCGGCGGTGCGGCGGCTGCCGGTCTGGTCGGCTCCGGTGCTGTGGACGCTCGCGCTCGGCCTGTGGGGGTTGTCCCGGCAGCACAGCGTGTGGCGGGACGAGGCCGCGACCTGGCAGGTGGCGCGGCGGTCGACCGCCGACATCTGGCACATGCTGGGGCAGGTCGACGTCGTGCACGGGGCCTATTACCTGCTGATGCACGGTCTCTTCACCTGCTTCGGACCGAACACGACGACCCTGCGGTTGCCCTCGGTGCTGGCCATGGCGGCGGCCGCGGCCTGTGTCACGGTCATCGGACGTCGGCTGGCCGGGGTCTGCGCCGGTCTCGGTGGCGGACTGGCGTTCGGGCTGCTGCCTGCCGTGCAGTTCCACCTCCAGGAGGGCCGCCCGTACGCGCTGACAGCGGCCGGCGCGGGACTCTCGACGCTGCTGCTGGTGACGGCGCTCCAGCGGGGGCGGTCCGGCGCGGGGGCGCGCTGGGTGGCGTACGGGGGCGTGATCCTGGCGTGCGGGCTGCTGAACTGGCTGTCCTTGCTGATCGTGCCCGCGCATGCGGCGACCCTGGTGTGGACACGGGTGCCGCGCGCGACCTGGGCGCGCTGGGCGGCGGCCTCGGCGGCCGCCGTGGCGGGTGTCCTGCCGTTGATCCTGTTCAGCCGGCGCCAGGCCGAGCAGGTGTCCTGGATACCGCCGCTGACCTGGCACATGCTGATCGGCCCCGCGGTCCTGCTGACCATCGGCGGCCTGGGGGCGCTGTTGGACAGGCCCCGGGTGGGGCGGCTGTCGGTGGCGGCCGTCGCGCTGCCGCTGCTGGCGGTGCCGCAGCTGGGCCTGCTCGGCCTGTGCCTGGTCCGCCCCCTGTTCCTGGACCGCTACGTCCTGTTCAGCATGCTGGGTCTGGGGATGCTGATCGGGGTGGCCCTGAGCGCGGCGGTACGGGCCGTCCGGCCGGGGTACCCCCGCACGGCTTCCTGGCTCGTCCCGGTGCTGGTCGCCGTCGCGATGGTGGCGCTGTTGCCGCATTCGCTGGCCAAGCGGTCCCCCGCCAGCCGGGTCGACGACGTCCTGGCGACGGCCGTGAACGTTCGGCACCTGAAGCAGCCCGGCGACGCGGTCCTCTTCGCCCCGTCCGCCCGGCGCGACACCGCGCTCGTCTCCCCCGACGACTTCACGGGCCTGCGGGACATCGCGCTGGCCCAAAGCCCCGTGACGTCCGGGACGCTCAAGGGTGTGGAGGCGGACCCGGCCCGGATACGGACCGCGATGCTGGCGCAACGACGGATCCTGCTGGTCACCGACGCGCCCGGGGTCGCCCGGCCGCTGTCGGGGGGACGGGACCGGATGAAGGCCGCTGTGCTGGAGGAGCACTTCACCGTGGTGGCGGACGAGTCGGTGCGCGGGCGACGGGTGATCGTGTACGAGCGGCTCTGATCGGTTGGCGGCTCTGCGACTCGGCGGCCCGGCGACTCGGCGGCCCGGCGGCCCGGCGGCCCGGCGGTTCGGTGGTCCGGTGGTGCGTGGGTCCGGTGGGCCGGCGGTTCGGCGGCCCGGCGGCCCGGCGGCCCGGCGGTCCGGCGGTTCGGTGGTCCGGTGGTCCGGTTGGTCCGGTGGTGCGTGGGTCCGGTGGGCCGGGTGGCTCGCGGTCCGGTGGGCCGGGTGGCTCGGGTCGCCGAGGTGGCTCGATGAGAGAGGGCCGGTTCGGGGCCCTGTCACCCGGGCGGGGCCTCATCCGACGACACCAGCCGTGGGGCGTGGTGCCCTGGGGGTGTGCAGTTGCTCCCGGAACCCGTGCGGCGTGTGGCCGCGTGGTGTGCCGTCGTCCTGCTGGTGGCCGGGGTCGCGTACGTCGGAGTGCGGCTGTGCGTGGAGTTCCGGACGGCGGTGACGCCGGTGCTGCTCGCGCTGTTGGGGACAGCCCTGCTCGGACCGTTGCACCGGAGGCTGGTCAAAGCACGGGTTAACCGGTCGGTGGCGGCGGGGCTCACCTGCGTGGCCGTGGTCGCGGTCGTCGGTGGGGCCGTGTACATCGTGGTCGCGGCGCTCGTCGAGACGGGGGACCAGATCATCGCCTCGTTGCGGAACGCGGCCCAGGATCTCGCGTCGCACTTCGGGGCGGCGGGGACCTCGCTCGACGATCTGGCCGCCAACGCGAAGGAGTTGCTCAGCCGGTTCGGGGGGACGGCGGCGTCCAACGTCATCAGCGGGGTGAGCGTCGTCGGCGAGGCCATCGCCATGGCCGTCCTCGCGTTGTTCCTCGTCTTCTTCTTCCTGCGGGACTCGCATCGGGCCGTGCACACGGTGCGGGCGTTGTCACCGCGTGCGGGTGCGGACACCGTCGAGGCGATCGCGCGGCGGGCCTTCGAGGCGGTCGAGGGGTTCATGCGGGGGACCACGCTCATCGCCCTCATCGACGCCGTCTGCATCACGGCCGGGCTGCTGATCCTGGACGTACCGGGGGCGGTCGGACTCGGAGCGCTCGTGTTCGTCGGGGCCTACCTGCCGTATCTCGGCGCGTTCGTCTCGGGGGCGGTGGCCGTGCTGGTCGCGCTGGCGGACCGGGGGGCGGTGATCGCGCTGTGGACGCTGGGGATCGTGCTGGCCGTGCAGGTGCTGGAGGGGCATGTGCTGATGCCGGCCATCCAGAGCCGCACCGTGCAGATGCATCCGGCGGTGGTGATGGTCGCGATCACGGCGGGGGCGTCGGTGGCCGGGGTTCTCGGCATGCTGCTGGCCGTGCCGCTGACGGCCGCGGCGTTCGGGGTGGTCCATGAGGTGAGGGAGCGGTTCGTGTAGTCCCCGGCGATGCCCCCCGTTCATGGCGGCCCTGGTTCATGGCGGCCCTGGTTCAGGGATTCGCTGTGCGACCCCTCCGGCGGTGGCGTCTCGTACAGCTCGAACCAGATGCTCTTGCCGTCGCCGCGGGGGTCCACGCCCCAGGCGTCGGCGAGCATGTCCATGAGGACGAGGCCGCGGCCGGAGGAGGCGAGTTCACCGGGGTGGCGCTTGTGGGGGAGGTCGTCGCTGGCGTCGGTGACCTCCACGCGCATCCTGCGCTTGCCGCCGTCGCCGGTCATCTCGGCGACGAGGAGGGCGTCGGCATCGGTGTGGACGAGGACGTTGGTGAGCATCTCGGAGACGAGGAGGACGGCGGAGTCGACCTGGTCGCCGCAGGTCCAGTCGTGGAGGAGTTCGCGCACCTGCTGGCGGGCGCCGGAGATGCGCTCGGGCTCCGCCTGGGCGATGGTCAGGGCGGTGCGGCGGGTCGGCACGGACAGGGCGCCCGTGTCGCCGCGGCCCCGTCCCTCGCTCTCCCGGCACAGCAACAGCATCGCTATGTCGTCCTCGCGCCGGTCGGCGAGCGGGCCGGGCGAGTGGTGCGAGGAGGGGCCGTGCACCCCCTGCACGAGCGCGTCGGCCAACGCCTCCAGCCGCCCCGGCGCGAGCCCGCTCGGCTCCGGCCGATCGGCGGCGAGGGCGGCGGCCGGGGAGAGGACACCGGCGTTCGGGTGGCCGGACGTGGGGGGTCTCTCTTCCGGGGTGGCCGGCCGTTCCGACCCGGAGGGATCCGCTGCCGGCGGAAGCGCTCGCCGCTGTTCCGACTGCACCCCTCCCGCCCCCTCGACGTCCGAGACCCCCTCGACGTCCGAGACCCCCTCGCCGTCCGAGATCCCCTCGACCTCGTGCGGTGCAGCGTCGAAGGACTCCAGGATCGTGCGGATGCGGCGCCAGCCCGTGTCGAGGTCGTGGCCGCCGGTTTCGATGAGGCCGTCGGTGCACAGGAGCATGGTCTCGCCCGGCTCCAGCACCAGCCGGGTCGTCGGGTAGTCGGCGTCGGGGTCGACGCCGAGGGGGAGGCCGCCCGGGGTGGGCCGGACGAGGACCGTCCCGTCGGCCATGCGGATCACCGGGTCGGGGTGTCCGGCACGGGCGATGTCCAGGACGCCGGACGCCGGGTCGACCTCGATGTAGAGGCAGGTCGCGAAGCGGAGGTCGGGGTACGCGTCGCCGGCGGAGTCGGTGATGCCGTGCAGGAAGCGTGAGGCGCGGGAGAGGACGGCGTCGGGGCGGTGGCCCTCGGAGGCGTAGGCGCGCAGGGCTATGCGGAGCTGGCCCATGAGACCGGCGGCGCGTACGTCATGGCCCTGGACATCGCCGATGACCAGGGCGAAGCGGCCGCTCGGCAGGGCGATCATGTCGTACCAGTCGCCGCCGACCTGGAGTCCGCCGCCGGTGGGGACGTACCGCGCGGCGACGCTCATGCCCGGTATCTCGGGGCCCAGGGTGGGCAGCATCGTGCGCTGCAGGCCGTCGGTCAGTTCGCGTTCGGTCTCGGCCGCGCCGGCGCGGGAGAGGGCCTGGGCGAGCATGCGCGCGACGGTGGTCAGGACCGAGCGCTCGTCGGGGGTGAAGGTGACGGGGTGGGTGAAGCCCGCCATCCACGCACCCATCGTGCGGCCGGCGACGGTCAGCGGCAGGAACGCCCAGGACTGGCGGCCGAACTGCTCGGCGAGCGGCCAGGCCGTCGGGTAGCGCGCCTTGTAGTCCTCGGGGGAGGAGAGATAGACGGCGCGGCCGGTGCGGACCACCTCGGCGGCCGGGTAGTCCGTCTCCAGCGGCATGTGGGTGAAGGGTCGTTCGTCACCCTGGTTGTGCCCGTGGTGGCCGATGACGGTGAGGCGGTCGGCCTCCACGCCGAAGACCGCGAGTCCGTCCGGCGAGAACCCGGGCATCGCCAGGCCCGCCGCGACCCGCAGCACCTCGGCCGTGGACCGCGCCTCGGCCAGCGCCCGGCCCGCGTCCAGCAGGAACGCCTCGCGTGAACGCCGCCAGTCGCCGGTGACGGACGGAGCCCGGACGGCAGTCGCCGGGGACGGCTCGGTGACCTCCTGGATGGTGCCGATCAGCTCGAAAGACTTGCGCACCGGGTCGAAGGTCGGCTTGGAACGGCTGCGGATCGTACGGATCACGCGGCCCTGTTCGTCCATGACCCGGATCCGTACCTCGGCCAGGGTGTCCTCGGCGACGGCGAGCTGCACGACCGAGACGATCTCGTTCCAGTCGACGGGGTGCAGACGTGAGCGTGCCCCGGCCTGGGTGAGGGTCGTCGGTTCGGCGGGCAGCCCCATGAGCCGGGCGGCCTCGGCGTCCAGCGTGACGGTTCCGGCAGCGCTGTCCCAGGTCCACAGTCCCGTCGCGAGGGCGGACAGGACGTCCCCTACCGTGGGCGGGGGCTCACCAGTGCGCATTGACCCACTCTAAGAACAGCTGATCGGACCGTGCCACCGAAGCTGTGCCGGGCACCGGGTGGTGCCGGACGTCATGAGGGAGCCATGTGCCGACGAGGACCATGACCGAGCCATGACGAGAAACCACGACCGGTGGCGACGGAGGTGACGGCAATCGACGCTAGCGACAGTAACCGCTTGCGGTCCTGCCCATGGCTATGACCGTGCGTATCCGGTCAGGAGAACGGCGGCCGGGGGGTCGTTGCCTCGGCCCCGACGGTAAGCGCTGGAGGTCCTCGCCCCCCGGGGGAAATGGTGGGGAGGCGATCTCGGGGTGCCCGGTACCCTTGGCGTTGTTTCACGTGAAACAGCGGCCATAGGGAACACCGGCCGTGAGACACCCGCCAGATCCCCGATCAGCGAAGGCTGGATGAACGACGATGCATCGGTACAGGTCCCACACCTGCGGCGAGCTCCGCGCCTCTGACGTCGGCACCGACGTCCGGCTGAGCGGCTGGCTGCACAATCGGCGCGACCTGGGCGGCATCCTCTTCATCGATCTCCGCGATCACTACGGCATCACGCAGCTGGTGGCCCGTCCGGGCACCCCGGCCTACGAGGCCCTGGACAAGATCTCCAAGGAGTCGACCGTCCGCGTCGACGGCAAGGTCGTCTCGCGCGGCGCCGAGAACATCAACCCGGACCTGCCCTCCGGCGAGATCGAGGTCGAGGTCGGCGAGGTCGAGCTGCTCGGCGCGGCCGCTCCGCTCCCCTTCACCATCAACACCGAGGACGGGGTCAACGAGGAGCGGCGCCTGGAGTACCGCTTCCTTGACCTGCGCCGCGAGCGCATGCACCGCAACATCATGCTGCGTACGGCCGTGATCAGCGCCATCCGCCACAAGATGACCGCCCTCGGCTTCAACGAGATGGCGACGCCGATCCTGTCCGCCACCTCCCCCGAGGGCGCCCGCGACTTCGTCGTGCCGTCGCGCCTCAACCCGGGCAAGTTCTACGCCCTCCCCCAGGCCCCGCAGCAGTTCAAGCAGCTGCTGATGATCTCGGGCTTCGACCGGTACTTCCAGATCGCGCCCTGCTTCCGGGACGAGGACGCGCGCGCGGACCGTTCGCCGGGTGAGTTCTACCAGCTCGACGTGGAGATGTCCTTCGTCGAGCAGGAGGACGTCTTCCAGCCCATCGAGAAGCTCATGACCGAGCTCTTCGAGGAGTTCGGCGGCGGCCGGCACGTCACCTCTCCCTTCCCGCGCATCCCGTTCCGCGAGGCGATGCTCAAGTACGGCTCCGACAAGCCGGACCTGCGCGCCCAGCTGGAGCTGGTCGACATCACCGATGTCTTCGAGGGTTCGGAGTTCAAGGCGTTCGCCGGCAAGCACGTGCGCGCGCTCGCCGTGCCGGACGTCTCGGCCCAGCCGCGCAAGTTCTTCGACCAGCTCGGCGAGTACGCGATCGAGCAGGGCGCCAAGGGTCTGGCCTGGGTGCGGGTCGCCGAGGACGGTTCGCTGTCCGGCCCGATCGCCAAGTTCCTCACCGAGGAGAACGTCGCCGAGCTGACCAAGCGTCTGTCGCTGGCCGCCGGGCACGCGGTGTTCTTCGGCGCGGGTGAGTTCGAAGAGGTCTCGAAGATCATGGGCGCGGTGCGGGTCGAGGCCGCCAAGCGTGCCGGGCACTTCGAGGAGGGCGTCTTCCGGTTCTGCTGGATCGTCGACTTCCCGATGTACGAGAAGGACGAGGAGACCGGCAAGATCGACTTCTCGCACAACCCCTTCTCCATGCCGCAGGGCGGCCTGGAGGCCCTGGAGACCCAGGACCCGCTGGACATCCTCGGCTGGCAGTACGACATCGTCTGCAACGGCGTCGAGCTGTCCTCCGGCGCGATCCGGAACCACGAGCCCGACATCATGCTCAAGGCCTTCGAGATCGCGGGCTACGACCGTGACACCGTCGAGGAGCAGTTCGCCGGCATGCTGCGCGCGTTCCGCTTCGGCGCCCCGCCGCACGGCGGTATCGCGCCGGGTGTCGACCGTATCGTCATGCTCCTCGCGGACGAGCCCAACATCCGCGAGACCATCGCCTTCCCGCTCAACGGCAACGCCCAGGACCTGATGATGGGCGCGCCGACGGAGCTGGAGGAGGCGCGGCTGCGCGAGCTGCACCTGTCGGTGCGCAAGCCGCAGCCGAAGTAAGGCAAGCCTTTATAAGTGCTTTCCCGGAAAGGGACCTGAAGTCGTCCGTCGATTTCAGGTCCCTTTCGCATGGCCGGGGAAAAGGAGACCTTTTCTCAGCTCGTTGACAGGTTTCTTGTCTAACTTCCCGGCGCATGACAGCCAATCAACAGAGTCACGAAGAGCAGGACCGGCAGGACCGGCAGGGTCAGCAGGATGTGACGCGTCGCAAGGTCGTCGTGGCCGGCGCGGGTGCCGTGGCGGCGGTGGGCCTCGGTGGTGCCATGGCGGCGAACGCCTTCGCCGCAGAGCAGAGAGAGAAGACGGGCGACGGCTCCGCGCCCTTACCGGAGGAGTGCTACCTGCTGACCTCCGTGGCCATGGAGGGCCCGTACTACATCGACGCCGACAAGATCCGCCAGGACGTCACCGAGGACAAGGAGGGCATACCCGTCACCCTGCGCCTCAAGGTGATCGACTCCGAGACGTGCCGGCCGGTCCGCGACGCGGCGGTCGACATCTGGCACTGTGACGCGGTCGGTGTCTACTCCGGCTACGAGGACATGGGCAACGGGGACGGCGGCCCGGCCCCCACCGCCCCGCCTCCGACCGGCGACCCCTCCGGTCCGCCCCCGGGCGGCGGCCACCAGGAGCCGACGGACGACACGCGCTATCTGCGCGGCACATGGCGGACGGACCGGCAGGGCTTCGTCACGTTCAGGACCGTCTTCCCGGGCTGGTACCAGGGCCGCTGCGTGCACATCCACCTCAAGGTGCACGTCAACGGCGAGTGGACGGACGCCGGTTACGAGGGCGGCACCACCTGCCACACCGGGCAGCTCTACTTCGACGAGGAGTCCGTCCTCGCCTCCGCCGAGGTCGAGCCGTACGCGTCGAACACGGCGGAGCGCACCACGCTCGACGAGGACTTCATCTACGACGGCAACGGCGCCCGCGGTGGACTGCTGAAACTGCGCTACGACCCCCGGGACATCGCGAAGGGCGTGCGGGCCTCGCTCACGGTGGGCGTGGATCCTGAGGCGACCAACGAGGGATAGCGCGAGGGGAGAGGGAGGGCAGAGGGAGGGTAGAGCAAGGTATATCCAGATTTTCCGCCGAGAAAGGGCCCGAAAGGGACGGAGATTTCGGGCCCCTTTTCCGTTCGCTCGGGAAAGCCGGGGCAAACCACAGTCCCTTCTCATCGCTTTGACAGTCCGACTCCCTAATTTCCTGGCCATGACGGGAAACCAGACCGGGAACGAGAAGGCCCAGGGGCCGAAACACAAGCGGGACCTGACGCGTCGCAAGGTCGTCGTGGCGGGAGCGGGCGCCGTGGTGGCCGTGGGCGTCGGCGGAGCGGTCGTCGCGACCGCCAGCGCGGGCACCACCACGAAGGGCAACGCCGAGCCCCTCGCCTCCACGAGCGCGAGCGCCGGGGAGGAGTGCTACAAGCTCACCTCGGAGACCACCGAGGGCCCGTACTACATCGACGCGGACAAGCTCCGCCAGGACATCACCGAGGACAAGGAGGGCATCCCCCTCACCCTGCGCCTCAAGGTGATCGACTCCGAGACCTGCAAGCCCGTCCGCGACGCGGCCGTCGACATCTGGCACTGTGACGCGCTGGGGCTCTACTCGGGCTACGAAAGCTTCTCCGAGGGCGGCGGCACCGCGCCCACCGACGCGCCCTCGGGCACCCCCACGGACGTGCCGTCCGGCACCCCGACCGGGGAGCCCCCGGCCGGCGGTGGCGGCGGGGGAGGCGTGCACGAGGAGCCGACCAGCGACACCCGCTATCTGCGCGGCACCTGGAAGACCGACAAGCAGGGCCTCGTCACCTTCACGACGATCTTCCCGGGCTGGTACCGGGGCCGGTGCGTGCACATCCACACCAAGGTGCACGTCAACGGCGAGTGGACGGACGCCGGTTACGAGGGTGGCAACACCTGTCACACCGGGCAGTTCTTCTTCGACGAGGAGTCCGTCCTCGCCTCCGCCGAGGTCGAGCCGTACGCGACCTCCACGACCGAGCGCACCACCCTCGGCGACGACACCATCTACGACGGCAGCGGCACCCAGGGCGGACTGCTCAAGCTGAAGTACAAGAAGAACGCCATCGCCAAGGGTGTCGTCGCCTCCCTCACGGTCGGTGTCGACCCGGAGGCCACGAACACCGGCACGGACGGCTCCGTCCAGCCGGGCGCGTCGGAGACGGCGTCGGAGTCCGCCTCGGCGAGCTGACCCCGACCGGCGTACACCGTGGCTGAGCGGCCGACGGGCGTACGCCCCGGCGCACACGGGCGAAGGCCCGGAACCCCCTCCTCCTGGGTTCCGGGCCTTCGCCCGTGCGCGCGCCCCGGCCTCGGGTACCCGCTGGGGAAGTCATCAGGGGACGCACAGGTTTCTCGACGGGCGATCACAGGGGGAAGGGATGTGATGGGACGTACAGGGTGAGTGACCCGTACAGGAGGTACGCCCTGTACGGGACGGAACGTCGGAACATCGGAACGCTGGAGGAGGCCATGAAGCTGGCCGTGCTGGTGGCAGTGCTGCTGATCGTCGGGGCGGTGGTCGCGACCGTCGCGCGGCGGCGGCCCGTGGAGGATCCGCGGCCGTCGTCCGACCTGGACGCGGAGGCCGAGGCCAACCGCTGGGTCGTACGACTGGGCGGCAGCCTGGCCGGTATCGACGTACGGGCCCAGGCCCGGGCGGGCGGCAGCGCGGCCGAGTCCCTGACCGAGGCCACCGAACGCCTCCGCACCGCCCGCGCCCAGCTGACCGGGGCCCGCACACCGGACGAGTACGCGCGGGTCACGCGGACGGCGGTCGAGGGGCTGCGCCATGTGGGGGAAGCCCGTGTGGCGTTGGGGATGGACACGGCTGCGGGCGCGGGCGTGGGGTCGGCCGGTGGTGCGGGCACGGAGTCGGGCAAGGAGCCGGGTGGGCCGGGTGGCGGCGGTCAGGGAGAGACGCCGGTGGCGGCGTCGGTCCGTACGGCGATCAGCAGGCCGGTCGACCAGGTCAGCCGGGTCGTGCGGAAGTCCGAGCGGCCCTCCAGAGCCGCGAGCAGCTCGGTCACCGCCGCCCCGTGACCCTCCGGCCAACCGGGCAAGGGCGTCAGGTCGTCGACGACGTACGCGCCGCCGGGCGCCACCAGCCCCAGCGCGGCGTCGAGGTGGGTGAACTTGCCGGGCCAGGTGTCCGCGAAGACGAGGTCGAAGGGGGCGCCGTCGTACCGCTCCAGCCAGCGACCGCCGTCCCCGGTGACGAAGGTGACCCGCCCGTCCTCGGCGAACCGGTCACGCGCGACGGCCTGCACGGCGTCGTCGAGCTCGACGGTGACCAGGGTCGCCGTCTCGTTCATTCCGTCCAGGAGCCACGCGGTGCCCTCGCCCACCCCTGTGCCGAGTTCGAGGATCCGGCCGCCGGGGCGGGTGGCCGCGAGCGTGGCGAGCAGGCTGCCGGTGCGGGGTTCACACGACATGGTGAACCCGGCGACGCGGGCCGACTCCTGCAACTCGGGCAGGGAGGAGGGGAGTTGGCTGAGCCTGGGGAAGTCGTCCATGCGGGGATTCTGGGTGGGCGGGGGTGTCGGCCTCAACTCGATTGTGCGGAACCTCCGGTCCGCCGCCCGCGTCGTATCGATCATGACCATGTCGATCGACGCCACTCCCGCCGTGTCCGCACCCGTCCCCACGACCCTCGGGGAGGAGATCCTCCTGCTCTCCCTGGACGACACCACGGGTGAGGCCCGGCTGCCCTTGCGGACGCCCTACGCGATCGCGGCGGCGGCCCTGCTGGAGCGGGTGCTCTCCGGAGCGGACGGCGCGGACAGCGAAGGCGACGATGCCGATGCGGCCGACGGGGCCGACGGTTCGGGCAAGAGGGCCCTGCCGGACGACATCGGGAAGTGGATCCACGGGCGCAGCACGGCGGAGTACGAGACGGCTCTGCGCGGTGTCCTGGACAAGGGCCTGATCCGGAAGGAGAAGCGCCGGGTCCTGCTCGTCTTCCGCACCACCCGTTATCCGGAGGCCGACGGCACCGTGGAGTCCGCCCTGCGTGGGCGCCTGGCGGAGGTCGTGCTGGAGGGGGCCGACCCGGACCCCCGCACCGCCGCCCTGATCAGCCTTCTGCACCACGGTGACCTGCACACCCTCGCCTTCCCGGACGCCGACTCCGACGACTCCCCCGCCCGGCGGCGCATGGCGGAGATCGCCGACCACCACTGGGCCGACCCCACCCTCCGCCGGATGGCCGAGACCGCGGCGGCCACGGCGGCGGCCCTCACGGCGGCGACGATGGCGATGACGGTGGTGGTGATCGCGGCGGCGACCTGACCCCCCCCGGGGGACCTACCGTCTCCGGCTCACTCGGGTTCCTCCTCCGGTGGGGAGGTCAGGGCCTCCTCCTCCAGGAGGCGTTCGGCGATGTCGTCGGCCCAGGTCTGGGCCCAGCGGCGCAGTCGCAGGACGGCGTCGGCGTCGAGGCCGTGGCGGGCGAACTCCCGGTCGTCGAGCCACTCGGTGCCCTCCAGCCGGGACTGGAGGTCGGCGAGGTCGAAGGCGCTGGACGTGGCGGAGGTGTGGCGGCGGGCCAGTTCCTCCAGTTCGACGGCGGTCCAGTGGGCGGTGGCCGCGTGCACGGCGATCAGGTCGCGGGCGGTGCCCCGGTCGGCCACGGCCCGGACCAACGTGCCGACCACGTCCTCCAGGGAGAGGGTGAGGCCGAGAGGTGTCTCCACCGGTGGGTGCCAGAGGGTCTCCTTGAGGAGGTCCAGGGTGCGTTCCTCCGCCGTGGTGGGGTCGGTGACGACGAGACGGGCGGAGAGCGGGGCCGTCTCCACCGGGCGCACCAGCCAGCCGCGTTCCGCCAGCCCCGCTCGCACCGTGGCCGCGATCCGCTCCATCGGCGCCGCGTGTTCCGTCGCCGTCTCCAGGTCCCGGCCGGGCGGCCGCGCCTCGACCAGACCGTGCGCCTGCGCCGCGTGATCGCCGGTGAGGGCGAGCCCGTACGGGGCGCCGACGGCCAGCACGTCGTCGAGGAGATGGCGAAGCTGATCGGGTAGGCCGCTCACGCGCGGGTCCGTGGGGCCGTCGTGCCCGCGCGGGTCCGGAGCGTCGGTGTGCGGCTGCGGGTCCGAGAGGTCGGGGTGCGGGTGCGGGTGCGGATCCGGGGCAGGGTCGTTCACGCGCGGGCCTCGGGGACGGCGGGGAGGAGCGGGAGTGGGGCCATGGAGGGATTATCACGGCCCCCGCTGTCTTTCCCCGGTCAGTACGGCCGTCGCCCCACCCAGTTCCCCGGCGGGTCGAAGTTGGCGACCACGTAGGTCCAGCCGTTCCCGCACCTCGCCTTGGCCGCCCCGACCCGTGTCGAGGCACGCCAGACGAGCTGGGTGTAGTGGAGGCACTCCCGGTCGTTGACGCAGGAGTTGGAGGGGCGGTCGTAGTCGGACTTCTCGTCGAGCCACAGACGGGCCGCGTCCGCCAGCGAGTAGCGAGGGCTCGACCCCTTGGCCAGGTTCTCGCCGTACCGGCTGTTCGAGTGGACGAGCGCACAGTCGGCGACCCGCACCCGCGCCCAGGAGCGGGCCTGCGCGGCGACGGACTCGTCCCAGACCAGCGGGGGGACGCCGACGTCCGCCCGTGCCTGGTTGACGACCGACAAGAACCCTCTGACCTCGGCTTTCGGCGCGTTCGGCGCGTTCGGCGCGGCCGCCACCGAGCCGGCACCGGTCACCTCGACGCCGGTCACTCCGGCACCGGTCACCCCGGCCGCCGTCGCCGTGACCGTCTCCACGACCGGGGGCCGGGGGCCGACGGCCCGAGCCGCCCCCGGAGCGAGCGCCAGCGTCGCCGCCGCGGTCACCGCGGCCATCGTCCGCGCCCTGTCCCGTCGCACCACTGGTGCCTCCTTCTGCTCCAACTTCCTTACTGGCAAAGCCACTTGTAGGGCAGGGCGGGGGCCGGCCAGGGGCGACCGGATCTCCTGCCACCCCATCGGGGGAATCACGGCGCGTCCGGGTTTCGGCGGCCCGGACCGTCAGGCCATGGCACCGTTACCTCAGGGCGGGCCGCCCGCCGAGACGGTCTGTTCGGAGGGCGTGACCGTGGAGACATCGACGGGCGCCCGGGTTCACCTGCAGTTGGCCGGCGGAACTTCTCAAGTTCAGTTAAGGGAAGGCACAGCGGGCTCAAAGGTCGACCCTCGATCGTCTTTTGACATGGACCAGACCCTTCTCGTGGTCGCCGATCTGGCCGCCATCTCCGTGCTGACCTTCGCGGTCTACTTCCCGCGCCACCACCGCCGGGACCTCATCGCCGCCTTCCTCGGCGTCAACGTCGGTGTCCTAGCCGTGGCGATGACGCTCAGCTCGTCGTCGGTCGGCATCGGCCTCGGCATGGGGCTGTTCGGCGTCCTGTCGATCATCCGGCTGCGGTCCAACGAGATCGCCCAGCACGAGATCGCGTACTACTTCTCCGCGCTCGCCCTCGGCCTGCTGGCCGGCCTCCCGGAGCAGGTCAACGTCCTGTCGGCGCTGCTCATGGCGCTGATCGTCGCCACCATGTACGTCGGCGACCATCCGCGGCTGTTCGGCCGCTACCGGCAGCGCAGCCTGCGCCTCGACGCCGCCTACACCGACGAGGACGCCCTGCGCGCCCACCTCGAAGTGCTGCTGGGCGGGCGGGTGGTGAACCTCTCCGTGCAGAGCGTCGACCTGGTCAACGACATGACCCTGGTCGACGTCCGGTACCTCGTCACCGGCGAGGGCCCGCGCGCACCGCGCGAGGCCGGCGGCCGGATCGAGCGGGAACAGGGGGTCCGGGCATGACGGCCCTGGACTCCGTCGCCCCCGTCGTCGGGGCGCTGCGCCCCATCGGCCTCGACGAACTCGTCGACCGTGCCGAGCTGCTGACCCGGCTGGACCGCAAGTACATGCTGCCCCTCACCGACCTGCCCCTCGTGCTCGGCGGGCTGGACGGTGGGGGCCCCTCCCGGTCGAGCGAAGTCGAGACTGGGGGAGTCCAGGTGCTGGAGGTCGACGGCGAGCGGCAGTTCGCGTACCGGTCCGTGTACTTCGACACCCCGGACATGGACGGTTACCGGGGCGCCGCCCACCGCCGCCGACGCCGCTTCAAGCTGCGGATACGGACCTACCTGGCGTCCGGGCAGCACTTCCTGGAGGTCAAGACGCGCGGCCCGCGCGGCACCACCGTCAAGCAGCGCGTCCCCTACGACGGTGAGCTTGGCCGGCTGGGCCCCGAGGCGCGGGCGTACGTCGACGACGTACTCCGCGCGGCGGGCATCGACTCCCGCGGCTTCCGCCTGGTGCCGGCGCTCACCACCCGCTACCTCCGCACCACCCTCTTCCTGCCGGGCAGCGGCAGCCGGGTCACCGTCGACACGGACCTGACGTGGGCACTGCCCGACGGCGCCGAGCTGCGCACCCCCGAGCGGACCATCGTCGAGACCAAGGCGGGCCGCGCCGGATCGGGCGCCGACCGGCTGCTGTGGTCGCTCAGGCACCGGCCCTGCCCGGTCTCCAAGTACGGCACCGGGCTCGCCGCGCTGCGGCCCGACCTGCCCGCCAACCGTTGGCTGCCCGTTCTGCGGCGCCACTTCCCCACCGCACCTGCACTGAACGGGAGCCCCGCATGAACATCCGTAGGAACTCGTGGAACGCGTGGAATGCGCGGAGCGCAGGGAATGCGCGGAGCGCAGGAAAGGCGCGGAACGGGTGGAACTCGCGGAGCGCGTGGAGGAGAAGGGCTCGCGGGCTGCGTACGAGGACCGCGGGCGCCCTCGCCTCCGTCGTGCTCGCGACCGCCGCGCTGGCCGGGTGCTCCGCCGGGAGCGACTCCGGCTCGGCGTCGTCCGACTCCTCGGCGAGCGCGAGCGCGGCGGCGGCCGTGGACGGCACACAGAACGCGGCGGCCGTCCTCGCCGCCAACGAGGAGACGCACGCCGAGGA
Organism: Streptomyces gottesmaniae; assembly: GCF_031845845.1. Classification (NCBI taxonomy): domain Bacteria; kingdom Bacillati; phylum Actinomycetota; class Actinomycetes; order Kitasatosporales; family Streptomycetaceae; genus Streptomyces; species Streptomyces gottesmaniae. Next base: position 31,255 of record NZ_JAVRFJ010000057.1, on the reverse strand, counting down.
CGGCGACACGGAGTACGAGGAGGCCGACGCGTCGGCGGCTGTCGCCATCGAACTGAAGGGCGACTCGGCCTCCGTCGACGGGAAGGGCGTGGACATCGACGGGTCCACCGTCACCATCACCTCCGGCGGGACCTATGTGCTGAGCGGGTCCCTCGACGACGGGCAGATCGTGATCACCGCCCCCGAGGCGACCGTGAAGCTGGTCCTGGACGGCGTCGACATCTCCAGCTCCTCCGGGTCGGCCATCGCCGCGACCGAGGCGGAGCGGCTGGTCGTCGTCCTCGCGGACGGCAGCGAGAACAAGCTGAGCGACACCGACTCCTACGCCGACGACGCCGAGGCCGACGCCGCCCTGTACAGCGCGGGCGACCTGACGATCGGCGGCAGCGGCTCGCTGACCGTGCGGGGCAACGGCAACGATGCCATCGCCGGCAAGGACGGTCTGGTCGTCGAGGGCGGGAACATCACCGTCGAGGCCGCAGATGACGGCATCCGTGGCAAGGACTACCTGGTGGTGAACGGCGGCACGGTCACCGTGACGGCGAAGGGCGACGGGCTGAAGTCCGACAACGCGGACGAGGAGGACGCCGGGTACATCGCCGTCGACGGCGGCACGGTGTCCGTCACCGCGAACGGTGACGCCGTGGACGGCGCCACCGACCTCGTCGTCACCGGCGGGAAGCTGACCGTGCGGGCCGAGGCCTCCGACGACACCTCGGCGCACGGTCTGAAGTCGGGTGTGATCACGGTGCTGGCGGGCGGCACGGTCGATGTGAACGCCTCCGCCGACGCGCTGCACGGCGACGCGGCCGTCCACCTCGACGGCGCCGACGTCACCCTCGCGGCCGGCGACGACGGCATCCACGCCGAGGGCGACCTGGTCATCAGCGGGGGCACGCTCGACATCACCGGCTCCAACGAGGGCCTGGAGGGCAAGGACATCCTGGTCAGAGGCGGTACGACGACGGTGACCTCCGACGACGACGGTGTCAACGCCTCGGGCAGCGAGGCGACTTCCGAGGAGGACGCGCAGGGCGGTGGGCCCGGGGGCGGGGGCGGTGGCATGGCGGTCGGCGACTACTCCGCCAAGGTCACCGGCGGCACGCTCGTCCTCGACTCCCAGGGCGACGGCTTCGACTCCAACGGCACCGCGGAGATCACGGGCGGCACGGTCGTCGTCAACGGTCCCGAGACGGGTGGCAACGGAGCGCTCGACGTCAACGGCGGCTTCACCGTCAGCGGCGGCACGCTGCTCGCGGCCGGCAGCGCGGGCATGGTCGTCGCCCCGGACGAGGAGTCGGAGCAGGGCTGGCTGTCGGCGACCCTGGACGCGTCGGTCGAGGCGGGCACCACCCTGCACATCGTCGACGCGGACGGCGAGGTCGTGGCGTCGTACGTCACCTCGAAGACCATCCAGAACGTCGTGTACTCGGGCGCCGGGATCAAGAGCGGCGAGGAGTACACCGTGTACTCCGGCGGCTCCATCTCCGGCTCCGACACCGGCGGGCTCGCGGGCTCCGGGAAGCTCGGCTCGGCGAAGGAGATCGCCACGGCCACGGCGGGCGAGGCCCCGGAGGGCGGCTTCGGCGGCGGTCCGGGCGGAGGCGGCGACCGAGGGCAGTAGCCGCACCGTCGCGGGACCCCCGGTGCCCCAGGGCCCCGTACTCCCGTGACCCGTGGTGCCGTGGGCCCAGCGGAGCCTCCTGCCCGCTGGGCCCCTGGTGTGTCCGTCGGGGACGGCGTCGGTTACGGCGTCGCGAGGGACGGCGTCGGCGTCCTCGGTGGCTACGCGGGCGTTCCGAAGTTCTGGGTCCAGTAGTTGCCCGGCTGGGCCAGGCCGATGCCGATCTCCTTGAAGCCGCAGTTGAGGATGTTCGCCCTGTGGCCGGGGCTGTTCATCCAGCCGTTCATGACGCTCTCGGCGGTGCCGTACCCGGCGGCGACGTTCTCACCCGCGGAACGGAAGGCGTACCCGACGCGGGAGAGCCGCTCGCTCATGTCCGAGCCGTCGGAGCCGGTGTGGGACATGTTCTGGTGGTCGGCCATGTCCTGGCTGTGGTCCTGGGCCGCCTTGGTCAGCTTGTCGTCCACGGTCACCGGTGAGCAACCGGCCTTCTGGCGTTCGGCGTTGACCAGGCTCAGCACCTGAGCCGTGGGACCGGAGGCCGCGTTCCCGGCGGAGGTGGCGGGAGCGCGTTCGGCCTGGGTGGCCTTCGGGGCGCTCGGCGGTGGCGTGGTCCTGGCCGGGGCGTCGGCGGCCTCGGGGGTGGACTTGGCCTTCGGCTCGGCGGACTTGGAGGGAGACGCGCTCGGCTTGGCCTTGGAACGCGACGGACTCGGGGAGCGCTCCGGAGTCTCCGGGGTGCTCTCGGCGGAAGGCGTCTCCGACGCGGAGGGTGTGGGCGACGGCGCCGGAGGAGCCGGGTCCGGCTTCTGCCCTCCCCACCAGGAGGAGGCCACACTGCTCCAGTCGCCGATCCCCACACCGCCGGCCCACGCGGCCGTGGGGATGCCCACGGCGCCCACGGCCACCACGAAGGCGGTGGCGACGGCTATCTTCTGGCGCTTCGTCCTCGGCTGCCGCGCCCCCGACCGTTTCGTCCTACGGCGGTGGCTGTTCGTTCGTCCCGTGCGTGTCATACGTGGCCTCACTGAATGGTCCGACTTCGACGCAATCGACCCCTTGGCAGGCCGTGGCCCTGGTGAGCCCGGTCATTATGGGGACCGCTCGGCGTACCGGGCAACGAACAGGTGTGCTGCCGCCGAGGTGCGTCGGCGAGGCCTTTCGAGGGGGTCGAGGCGTACGTCCGCAGTGGGTCGCCGTCCGCGCCCGAGCCGCCGAACCCGGCCTGGGAGCAGGCAGAAAGCCGTTGTCCCGAGGGCGTCGGTGCGGGAGTCGTCGCTCCGGACGATCAGTTGGATTCGCCGTCTGTGCGGCAAATGCCGGATGGGGCTTCGAGGGGCAGTATTTGTCGCTTTAACGAAACGGATCGATCGGTTCCATCGTGTGCAATTCGGTCGTGACGCATGTCACCCCGATTCGAGGTGTGTGCGCGACGGGCGCAGACTGGAGGGAGAAGCGGAGATCGCACAGACCCCGCAGTGATCCGGTCGTGGAGGAATCATGACGGCAGTCACGCGGACGGGAGCCCCCGTCGTGATCGAGGGTGACGGTCTTGAGGTACGCATCCAGGAGATCGGCGGCGGCATGTCCGTCGCCTTCATCAAGCTCCCCCAGGGCACCGACATGGCCCCGGCGCTCAAAGGACTCCCCGACGACCTGTGCCAGTGCCCCCACTGGGGCCAGGTCGTCAGCGGCCGGCTGAGGATGCGCACCAAGGAGGGCGAGGACTTCTACGAGGCGGGCCAGGTCTACTACTGGAGCCCCGGACACGCCCCGGAGGCACTGGAGGACACCGAACTCGTCGAGTTCTCCCCGACGAAGGAGTTCCAGGAGGTGATGGACCACATCAAGTAGCAGTCGGCGGTCGGCAGCCAACTCACAGCCAACTCCCGTTCAGGTTCCGGGAATCAGGGCGGCAACCTTTCCTCTCCCCGCGACCACACATGAGTCGGAACCCCCTTCACGGGGGCTCCACACGAACCACGTGTTCTCCCGAACCACGTACGTTACGTAAGGACTCATTCGTGGCCTCTGCCTCCCCGCGCCCGTCCCACCGCCGGTCCCTCCGCAAGCGGCGGACCCTCGTGGCCTCCGCCGCAGCCGTGGCCGCCGCTGTCGGCGCCGGCGTCCTGGTGATGAACGCCAACGCCAGCCCCGCCCCCACCGACCTGTACCACCAGGTGCTGCCCGCCAAGGACGGCTGGGCGGCGTCGGGTTCCGGTACGACCGGCGGTGCGAAGGCCGACGCGGCGCACACCTTCACGGTGTCCACCCGGGCGGAACTGGTGAAGGCGCTGGGCTCCGCCACCGACACCACGCCCCGCATCATCAAGGTCAAGGGCACCATCGACGCCAACACCAACGACTCCGGCAAGAAGCTGACCTGCGCGGACTACGCCTCCGGCACCGGGTACTCGCTCTCCGCCTACCTCAAGGCGTTCGACCCCGCGACGTACGGCAAGAAGGTCCCGTCGGGCACCCAGGAGACCGCCCGCAAGGCCGCTCAGGACAAGCAGAAGAAGAACATCGTCCTCAGGGTGCCGTCCAACACCACCATCGTGGGTGTCCCCGGCACCAAGGCCGGCATCCTCGGTGGCAGCGTCCTCGTCCAGAACGTCAAGAACGTCATCATCCGCAACCTGACCTTCGCGGACACCCAGGACTGCTTCCCGCAGTGGGACCCGACCGACGGCTCGGCCGGTGAGTGGAACTCCAACTACGACTCCGTCACGCTGCGCGGCGCGACCAACGTCTGGGCGGACCACAACACGTTCACCGACGCGCCGACCTTCGACAAGACCGAGGCGACCCACTTCGGCCGCAAGTACCAGGTGCACGACGGCGCGTTGGACATCACCAACGGTTCCGACCTGGTGACCGTCGAGCGCAACCAGTTCCTCAACCACGACAAGACGATGCTGATCGGCTCCAGCGACACCGACAGCACGGGCAAGCTGCGCGTGACGATCCATCACAACCTGTGGAAGGGGATCGTGCAGCGGGCTCCCCTGGCCCGCATCGGCCAGATCCACCTCTACAACAACGTCTACGACACCACCACGGTCAACGGCTACGCCCCCAAGTACAGCATCGACTCCCGCGCCAAGGCCCAGGTCGTCGCCGAGCGCAACGTCTGGAAGATCCCCGCCGACGCGAAGGTCGCCAAGCTGCTGAGCGGCGACGGCACGGGCTCCATGGCGGGCACCGGCAACATCGTCAACGGCAAGGCCACCGATGTCGTCGCCGCGTACAACGCCGCGAACTCCAAGAAGCTGAAGACCACGGTGAACTGGACCCCCGCCCTGACGGCCGGCCTCCAGACCGCGGTCACCGACCTGCTGACCGACCTGACCGGCACGACGGGCGCGGGCACGCTCCTCTAGCCGCCCGGTCCGCCACCCACGTGACGTCGCCCGGCCGTCCTTCTCCGACGGCCGGGCGACGTCACCGTGCCCGCGGCACGGGGGTCCGCGGGCACGCCGGTGGCCCTACCGGGCCACGAACTGCGTGAGGATCGCCTGGACCTCGTAGATGTCCACACCCTTGGTGAAGGTCTTCTCGATCGGTTGGTGGCTGCCGGACAGCCAGATCTTCAGCTCGGCGTCGAGGTCGAAGTGACCGGCCGTCTCGACCGCGAAGTGCGTGATGCTGCGGTACGGGACGGAGTGGTACTCCACCTTCTTGCCGGTGAGCCCCTGCTTGTCGATCAGGATCAGACGGCGGTCGGTGAACAGGATGGTGTCGCGGATCAGCAGGAACGCGGCGTGAACCTGCTCCCCGTGCCCGAGCAGACGTCCGTAGTCCTGCTGGGCCTTGCCGGGATCGACGGTGTGCGCGTTTCCGAACAGTGCCATGCCCTGGGAGACGCCCACGAGGACGTCCCGGGTTGCGAGCCGCCTACGGTTCGAGTGCCAGGCGCACCGGAACACACGCCGTCAGGCTTCGGTGGGTGTGGCTGCGATACGAAGCCACATGTCGCCTGCGCGCAGCCACAGGAAGCCGTCACGACCCTGGCCGCAACGCAGGACCACCCGCCCGGGCACTCGCATCCTGTGTCGCTCGGTCACCCTCCAGGCACCACCATCCAGCTCGGCTCGCACCACTTCCGTCGACCGCTGGTTGTGTACGCGCTTGGTCAGGACCGCTCGACGGCCGTGCACGGCGAACCCATCCGGGTCACGTACGGGGCTGGGCCAACTGGTCACCTCGCCCGTCGACGGGGTGATCCGCGTCAAGAACGTGCCTCCCCGCCGACTGCCGGAATACCAGACGAGCCAGACCCGGTCCCCCTCGGTGGCAGCGGTGCATCCCTCCAAAGGCCAGTCGGGAAGGCGCCCTCTCGGGGCCCAGATCGCCTGACCTCCGGCACTCCAGCCGGCCAGACCGGCCACAGACTCCGGATGTCCTCCGTAGATCCCCTCGTCTCCGTAAGCCGTCCAGATCGATCCCCCGCGATCGGTCACCAGAGCGGGGATGTCGTCGCCGATGCAGAAGGCGGCCTCTTGGTCACCACTTTCCAGAGAGAACACCACTGCGTTCGGGCTCCACGCTCCCGACTCCTCCTTGCCCGCTCGACCGCTTGCCAGGAGGAGTCGGGACTCCGGGAGAAGACCGATGTGGCTCGGACTGACCGGGACGTCCTTGATCGTCCTACGTCGAAGCGATCCGTCGGCCTGGCGCATCACGAGCACCGCGTCGAAGGGGACCTGCGGACGCCATCCCACCCAACCCTTCACGTAGCGGCTTCGGCGCAGGTACTGGCGATGGACGAGCAGAACAGCCAGCTCCCCCGTCGGGCCGACGGTCCACCACAGCGGGCGTCGTCCCGCCCAGCGTTCGGTCACAGACGGCTTCCAGACCCTCTGTATCTCGGCCGCTGCCATCACGGCTCCTGCGGCGTGGCCGGTGCGGGAAGATCGAGAACGCGGGCGAGGGCGGCTGTGACGGGAGTGCGGTGGCCGGGCAGGTGTCTGGAGGCCCAGTCGGCTGCCAGCGCCAGGAAGTCGGCCAGGTCGCGCTCGGCACCGGCGAGCAGGTCGCGGAGCTCGGCGACGGACAGCTGGATCACCGGACTGTCGCTCTGCTCGGCGTTGACAGTGAGCCGGACGGTGTCGCCGAAGCGCTCCGCGACCGGTGACACGGGGGCGTGGCCGAAGCCGAGCAGGATGCCGTCGTCGACGAACCGGTGCCATGCGCGCCAGTCCTCCAGCCCGTCGCAGCAACCGGGCAGGAAGGCGACGCCTGTGGAGTTGTCGGTGACCCGCAGACCGCCGGCCGCGAAGAGGTCGTCGAACGTCAGCAGTCCGTGCAGGAACGAGTCGAGCGCGTCGGCCGGATGGGGCGGCCGATCGCCGTCGGAGTCGATGTCGTTGCAGCCGGCGATGCGCATCACGGCCGTCCCTACCTCGGCGGGCGAGAGCTCACCGCTGAGAGGCAGAAAGGTGAACGACGCGATCTCGGCGACGGGCCAGAGGTCGAAGCCGTCAGGTGCGTCCATCTCCAGGACGGGCTGCATCACGATCACCCGGCGAAGTGTTCCGCATCCGGCACCCGTAGCGCGCCCCGATTACGTCGGGCGCCGAAACGGGACGTCACAGGGGACCGGTGACGCACCTTGGCGTCCTCGGTCCCCTGTTTCGAAGCCCGGGAGCTACGCCGGCTCGCCGCCGAAGCGCTCCTTGTACGCCTCCAGGTCGTCCTCCGTCAGCTTGGCGAAGAGGACCGGGGGGACGGTGAACGGGGTGCCGGGCGGGACGGAGTCGAGGGCCTTGGCCTCGGCTGCCGTGACCCAGGTCGCCGTGTCGTCCTCGAGGGTGAACGCGGCGCGCATCGCGGCCGAGGACGCCGGGATGAAGGGCTCGGAGACCACCGAGTAGAGGTGGATGAGGTTCATGGCCGTGCGGAGGGTGAGGGCCGCGGCCTCCTGGTCGGTCTTGATCTCCAGCCAGGGGGCCTTCTCCTCCAGGTAGGAGTTGCCCGCGGACCACAGGGCGCGCAGGGCCGCGGCCGCCTTGCGGAACTGCAGGGACTCCATGTGCCCCTCGTACTCGGCGAGCAGTTCGGCGATCTGCTCGCCCAGCTTCGCCTCCGCCTCGCCGGCCGGGCTGCCCGCCGGGACCTCCTCGCCGAACCGCTTCTTCGAGAAGGACAGCACGCGGTTGACGAAGTTGCCGAGGGTGTCGGCGAGGTCCTTGTTGACCGTGGCGGTGAAGTGCTCCCAGGTGAAGGACGAGTCGTCGGACTCCGGGGCGTTGGCGATGAGGAAGTAGCGCCAGTAGTCGGCCGGGAGGATCTCCAGGGCCTGGTCGGTGAAGACACCGCGCTTCTGCGACGTGGAGAACTTTCCGCCGTAGTACGTCAGCCAGTTGAAGGACTTGACGTAGTCGACCTTCTTCCACGGCTCGCGGATGCCCAGCTCGGTGGCCGGGAACATCACCGTGTGGAAGGGGACGTTGTCCTTCGCCATGAACTGCGTGTAGCGCACGGGGGCGTCGCCGGAGTCGGCGTCGTACCACCAGGACTTCCAGTCCCGCGTCTCGCCGTCCGGGGCGGCGTCCGACCACTCCTTCGTCGCGCCGATGTACTCGATCGGGGCGTCGAACCAGACGTAGAAGACCTTGCCCTCGGCCGCCAGCTCCGGCCAGGTGTCGGCCGGGACCGGCACGCCCCAGTCCAGGTCACGGGTGATGGCGCGGTCGTGCAGGCCCTCGTTCAGCCACTTGCGGGCGATGGAGGACGACAGGTGCGGCCACTCCTCCTCGTGGGCCGCGACCCAGGCCTCGACCTCGTGCTGCAGCTTGGACTGCAGGAGGAAGAGGTGCTTGGTCTCGCGGACCTCCAGGTCGGTGGAGCCGGAGATGGCGCTGCGCGGGTCGATCAGGTCGGTCGGGTCCAGGACGCGGGTGCAGTTCTCGCACTGGTCGCCGCGGGCCTTGTCGTAGCCGCAGTGCGGGCAGGTGCCCTCGACGTAGCGGTCCGGGAGGAAGCGGCCGTCGGTCGGGGAGTAGACCTGGCGGATCGCCCGCTCCTCGATGAAGCCGTTCTCCTTGAGCCGGCGCGCGAAGTGCTGGGTGATCTCGACGTTCTGCGGGCTGGAGCTGCGGCCGAAGTAGTCGAAGGCGAGCGCGAAGCCGTCGTAGACGGCCTTCTGCGCGTCGTGCGCCTGGGCGCAGAACGCGTCGACCGGGAGACCCTGCTCCTTGGCGGCCAGCTCGGCGGGGGTGCCGTGCTCGTCCGTCGCGCAGATGTACAGCACGTCGTGACCGCGCTGGCGGAGGTACCGGGAGTACACGTCCGCCGGGAGCATGGACCCCACCATGTTGCCCAGGTGCTTGATCCCGTTGATGTACGGAAGGGCGCTGGTGATGAGGTGTCGAGCCATCGGGGGATGCTCCCAGGTCGGTCGTTTTCGTGAGTCTTGAAATCCTAGCCGACATGGGTGTGCCGCCCGCCTCCCGTTTTGACGGGTGGGAGGCGGACGGCACGGGACGAGCTGTGCGGGCGGCGCCGGGGCTACGGGCGCCAGGTGGACAGGATGCCCTCGTAGACCTCGGCGTCCGTCAGTTCGCGGGGGGTCTCGCCGGCCAGGAAGTGGGACGTGTTGGGCGTCTTCAGCTTCCGGAGGTAGTCGAAGGCCTTGTTCTCCGGGTCGCCGAACGCGACGAACGCGAAGTGGACGGCCGGGTGGTTCTTCGCGGCGTCCGCGAGCGCCTGGTTCGCCGGGGTCTTGGCGTCCGGGGCGCCGTCGGTCTGGAAGACGACGAGGGCGGGGGTGCCGGGTGTCGCCTTCTGGTGCTGGGCGAGGACCTCCTCGACGGCCACGTGGTAGCTGGTACGGCCCATGCGGCCGAGGCCGGCGTGCAGGTCGTCGACCTTGTTGTCGAACGCGTCGAGGGTGAGCTCGCCGGTGCCGTCCAGCTCCGTGGAGAAGAAGACGACGGGGACGGTGGGGGGCTGCTCGGGGTCGAGGTGGGCGGCGAGGGCGAGCGTCTGCTCACCGAGGGCCTGGGCGGAGCCGTCCTTGTAGTAGCCGCGCATGGAGGCGGACCTGTCGAGGACGAGGTAGACCTTGGCGCGGGCGGTGGTGAGGTTCTGCTTGGCGAGTACGTCGTGGGCGGTGGTGTAGGCGGTGCGGAGGCCGGCGGGGACGGCCTCGGCTGCGCCGTCGGCCGCGTCCGTCTTCCCACCCGCACCACCCGTACCGCTTTCGTCGTCGGCCGCGGGTGCCACCTGTGGGGCATCCGCGCCGTCGGCGACCGCGGCTTCGGGGGTGGCTTCATCGGCCACGCGGACGAGGTCCGGGGTCTCGGAGGGCTCGGCGGGCTCGGGGGCGACCGGTTCGGCGGCCGCGGGTTCGGGGGTGGCGGCCGGCTCGGCGGCGACCGGTTCGGGGGTGACGTGCGGCTCCGGGGTGGCTTCCGGCTCGGTGCCGGCGGCCGGCTCCGGGGCGGCTTCGGGCTCCGGGGCGGGCTCGGTGGCAGCCTCCGGCTCCTCCGTGGCCTCCGGCTCGGCCTCCGCTACGGGCTCCTCGGCGGTCGCCTTGGTGGCCTCGGGCTCGGCCTCGACGACGGGGTCCGGCTCGGCGTCCGTCTTCGGCTCCTCCGTGGCCTTCGGCTCGGCCGGTGCTGCGTCCTTGGCCGCAGCCTCGGGCTCGGCCTCCGCTACGGCTTCCTCGGCAGTCGCCTCGGTGGCCTCGGGCGCCGCTTCCACGACCGGCTCCGGCTCGGCGTCCGCCTTCGGCTCCTCCGTGGCCTTCGGCTCGGCCGGTGCAGCGTCCTTGGCCGCAGCCTCGGGCTCGGCCTCCGCTACGGCTTCCTCGGCAGTCGCCTCGGTGGCCTCGGGCGCCGCTTCCACGACCGGCTCCGGCTCGGCGTCCGTCTTCGGCTCCGGGGCGGAGTCCGCCGCCTCGGGCTCCGGCTCGGGCGCGGCTTCGGCGACCGGGGCGGTCGACGCCTCGTCGGCGGCGCCCTTCGTGTCGGCCTCAGCCTGCACCTCAGCCGTGGCGGGCTCGCCGTCGACGACCGGCGCGGGCTCGACGACGGTTTCCGCCTCCGTCTTCTCCTCCGCCTTCTCCTCCGCCTTCGCTTCTTCGATCGGCGCAGCAGCTTCCTTCGCCTCGCCGGTGGTCTCCGAGACCGGCTTCGGCTCGGCCTCGACCACCGGGTTCTCCGCCTCGGTCGGCACTCTGACCTCGGTATCCGCCCCGGTTTCCGCCTCGGCCGCTGGTGGCTCCGTCTTCGCCTCGGCCGTCACCTCAGCCTCAGCCACAGCCTCAGCCTTCGGCGTGACCTCGGTCGACGCCTCAGTCTTCGGCGCGGCCCCGGCCGTACTGTCCGCCTCAGCCTCCGGTGTCTCCGGCTTCCCCTCGGCGGTCTCGCCGCCCCGCGGCTTCGGGACCGTCACGTTGTCGAAGGCCGCGGAGACGAGTTCGTCGGCGACGGAGGAGGTCGTGGTGGTCGTGGTCGTGGTCGCGGGCTCGGTCGCCGGGGCCGGGACCCTCGGCTCGGCGGCCTGCTGCGTGGTGGCCCCCTCGGCCGCCGCCGCGGAGGTGTCCTCCGGTGCGGAATCCCGCTCCGCCTCCTGCGAAGGAACCGTGTCGCGCCCCTTGCGTGAGCGGCTGAACGCATTCCGCAGGAGAGAGAGAATGCCCATGTGCGCAACCCTTCGGGTGAGTTGAAGCCCGTCAATCCCTGGCCAGGACGGACACGTAAGGTTAGCGGCCGGGCGTGGCGATCTTGGGGTGGGGCGGGGGCCTTTCACTATCCCCGCCACCCCGCGCTGTCAATACCGCCTCAACTGCCGCAGGTTCACTCCCCGTTCACCTCACGTCCCCGTTCTCGAACACACGCCCCCCTAGCGTCGCGCTCACACCAAAAAGACACATAAGAGCATCGAGGAGCGCGCTGTGCGCAAGCTGCTGCCCATGATCGGCTCGCATCCCGGCGGCCGTTCCGCCCTGACCTGTCGCTTCCGCTGTGGCGACGCCTGCTTCCACGAGGTACCGAACACCAGTGCCAACGAGTACGTGGGCGACGTGATCGCGAGCGCGCTCAGCCGTCGCTCGGTGATGAGGGCCGCCGCCGTCGTCTCCGTGGCCGGCGCGGCCGGTACGGCCGTCTCGCTCGGCACCGCCCGGCCCGCCGCCGCGGCCACGTCGGCGGACGCCGCAGGGTCGGCCGGAGCCGCCGGTTCCAAGACCCGGCCCAAGGCCGCCCGCGGTCTGCGCTACACCTCCGTCGCGCCGAACACCGCCGACGCCGTGACCGTCCCCGACGGGTACAAGCAGAACGTCGTCATCCGCTGGGGCGAGCCCATCCTGCGCGGTGCCCCCGCCTTCGACCCGGAGAACCAGACGGCCAAGGCCCAGGCCGGCCAGTTCGGGTACAACTGCGACTTCCTCGCCCTGCTCCCGCTCCCGGGTGAGCGCGGCCGACAGCTGCTCGTCGCGAACCACGAGTACACCGACGAGGTGCTCATGTTCCGCGGCTACGACGCCGCCAACCCGACCCGCGACCAGGTCGAGGTCGCCTGGGCGGCGCACGGCCTGGCCGCCGTGGTCGTGGAGGAGGACCGGCGCACCGGCAAGCTCACCGCCGTGCCCCGCCACCACCTCAACCGCCGGGTCACGGCGACGACCGAGTTCCGGCTCACCGGCCCCGCCGCCGGTTCCGACCTGCTCAAGACCTCCGCCGACCCGACCGGCCGCAAGGTCCTCGGCACGCTCAACAACTGCTCCGGCGGCACCACCCCCTGGGGCACCACGCTGCACGGCGAGGAGAACTTCAACCAGTACTTCGCCAACAGCAGCCGTCCGACCGACAAGCGGTACGGCATCGGCACGGGCGCCAGCGAGCGCAAGTGGGAGCGGTTCGACAAGCGGTTCGACGTGGCCCAGGAGCCGAACGAGGTGCACCGCTTCGGGTACGTCGTCGAGTTCGACCCGTACGACCCGACCTCCACCCCGCGCAAGCACACCGCGCTCGGCCGCTTCAAGCACGAGGCCGCGACCATCCGGCTCACCGCCGACGGCCGTCCCGTCGTCTACTCCGGTGACGACGAGCGCTTCGACTACTTCTACAAGTTCGTCAGCAGCAAGCGGATGAAGAAGGGGTCGAGCCGCGCCGTCCGCGAGCACAACCTCTCGCTCCTCGACGAGGGCACGCTGTACGTCGCCAAGCTCACCGGCGACTCCCCCGCCATCGAGATCGACGGCACGGGCAAGCTGCCGGCCGACGGTGAGTTCGACGGCAGCGGCGAGTGGATCCCGCTGGCCACCGCCACCGCCAAGGGCGCCGTCTCGCACGTGGACGGGATGACGGCCGACGAGGTCTTCGTCTTCACCCGGCTCGCCGGTGACAAGGTCGGCGCCACCAAGATGGACCGGCCCGAGGACATCGAGCCCAACCCGGTCACCGGCAAGGTCTACGTCGCCCTCACCAACAACTCCAACCGAGGTGTCGGCTCCAACCCCAAGGCGGACGAGGCCAACCCGCGCCACGCCAACAAGCACGGCCAGGTGCTGGAGCTCACCGAGCGCTGGAACCGGCCCGAGAGCACGAAGTTCGCCTGGCTGCTCTTCCTCGTCGCGGGCGACCCGAACGACCCGGCGACCTACTTCGCCGGCTTCCCGAAGGACGACGTCTCCCCGATCTCCTGCCCGGACAACGTCGCCTTCGACCGGTACGGCAACCTGTGGATCTCCACCGACGGCGCCCAGCTCGGCTCGCACGACGGACTGTTCGGCGTGGCGACCAAGGGGGAGCGCCGTGGTGAGCTGAAGCAGTTCCTCACCGTCCCGAGGGGTGCCGAGACCTGCGGCCCGATCATCCAGGACCGCCGCGTCCTGGTCGCCGTCCAGCACCCGGGCGAGCTCGACGGGGCCACGGTCGAGAGCCCGAAGAGCACCTGGCCCGACGGCGCGGGCACGTACGTCCGCCCGGCGGTCGTCGCGGTGTGGCGTGCGGACGGCTGCGACATCGGCGTCTGAGCGACACCGGCGCACACACGGATGCGGGCCGCCCCTCCTGTCGGAGGGGCGGCCCGCACGTTCTCGCGCGAGCGGGGCTCAGGGAGCCAGGCAGCTGACGCCCGGGGCGGCGGCCGGGTCCAGCAGGGCGGTCGGGTCGAGGAGCGCGGCCGGGTCGACGAGCTCCGTCACGGCGGCCGGGCTCTCGGCGATGCAGGTGACGGTCCCGACCGGGTCCGGGATCGCGTGGGCGGCCGGTGCCATGGCACCGGCGAGGGCGAGGGTTCCGAGCAGGACGGTCGCGGTGCGATGCATGAAAAATCCCCTTATAGGTAGGGCGGTTGAACAGGATTGATCATGACTGCTTTTCAGCTGCGCATTCGCCCTCAGTCACCCGTGCGGGGATGACGTAACGATTCAGCGCCCTGCGCCGGGTTGACCTGGAGAGACCGGGGCTCAGCGGGGTGACGTGATCGTCCGGGCCGCCGCCACCTCCTGGCGGAGCGGCTCCAGCACGCTGCCCGGCGGTCCGCTGAGGTCGGAGCGGACCTCGTAGAGGGTGTCCGTCTTGCGGAGTCCGTCCGCCAACTCCCGCAGTTGCAGGGCCACTTGCTCGACCTCGGCGGCAGACGGCGGTTCCGCGCCCTGTTTGATCCGGACCCGCGCGGCCGTCGTCGTGTCCACGATCCGCTCGACCGCCACGACCAGCGGCCACCAGGCGGCGGCGCGTCGGCCGACGGGTGGCGGTTCGGTCAGGGCGCGCTGGAACTCCGTACGGATGGTGGAGAGGTCGCGATAGAGGCGGCGGCGCGTCCGGGCCCGGTCGGCGGGGTCCGCCGGGGTCTGCCCGAAGGCGCGTTCGACGTACGCGGCCGTGTCGGCGACGGCGTCCGCGAGCCGGTCGCCCACCCGGGCGTGCCAGCTCTCCGGCCAGAGCAGATAGCCCGCGACGAGGGCGATCGCGCAGCCCATGAGGGAGTCGACGAGACGCGGGACGAGCAGGTCGCTGCCCTGGTGGTTGAGGGTGTCCGAGAGCAGCAGGATCACCGGGGTGATGGCGGCCGTCTGATAGCCGTAGCCCCGGGGCGTGAACACCGGGATGAGCGGTGCGAGGAGCAGCATCACCGGCACGTCCCACCAGCCGCGCGGCACCTCGGTGAGGATCCCGGCGGCGACCACAAGACCCACGACCGTGCCGAGCGCCCGCAGCAGCGCCCGGGAGAACACCGACCCGAAGTCCGGCTTCAGGACGAAGGTGATGGTCAGCGCCACCCAGTACGAGCGGGGCACGGGAACGAGCGACACCAGGGCCTGGGCGATGCCGACGCACAGCGCGAGGCGCAGGCCGTAGCGCCAGGAGGTGCCGGAGAGGGCGACGTTCCGGGCGACCCGGACGGCCCGCACGCCCAGCGGCGCGGGGCGGCCCGCGCGGTCGCCGGCCTTCTTCAGCGCGTCCGGCGACTTCTCGGCGGCGACGTCGGCGGCGTGCCGCAGCGCCTGGTCGACCGCCCGCCCGATCTCGCTCCCGGGCTCCGGCAGGCGCAGTCCGAGCGGCCCCGAGTACCCCGTCTCCACGGCCTCCGCGAGATGCCGTACGGCGACCGGGATCTCGGCGGGCAGCGGCCGGCCGGACAGCCGTACCGCGGGGGCCGCCTCCACCAGCGGCGTGATCGCGTTCAACTGGGCCAGCAGGCGTACGAGTTCGGGACTGCGGCCGTGGTGGCGGGCGCGGCGGGCGAGGACCAGGTCGTAGGACTGGTTGAGGGACTGGGTGACCAGCACCCGCGCGTCCTCGTAGGTGTCCTTGCCGTCGTCCGGAGAGCCCGGAGAGCCCGGAGAGCCCGGGGGCCCCGCGGCGGCCCGGGTGTCCGGTGTCATGGTGGCGAGGAGGTCCGCGACCTTGCGGTAGGTGTCGGCGACCGCGGCCCGTTCCGGCACGCCCGCCCGGAGGGGCCAGGCGAGCAGGGCCAGGACGAGGACGAGGAAGCCGCCTCCGGTCAGCAGCAGCGGGGCCAGCCACCACTGGCCCGGCATCGGCAGCCCCGCGCCGATCACCGAGTTGAGCAGCAGGAGGAGCCCCGACACGGAGGCCACGGCGCCGATCGACGAGATCATCCCGGAGACGAGCGCGACCCCGGTGAGGACCCCGACGGTGATCCAGCCCTGCCCGTACACCAGCGAACCGAGCGTGATGCCCGCGGCGGCGAACAGCTGGGGGATCGCGATGTTCAGCAGCCGCATCCGGTACGCGGCCGCCGTGTCGCTGATGACGCCCGAGAGGGCGCCCATGGAGGCGAGCGCGCCGTACTCGGGCCGGCCGGCGGCGAGGCCGAGCACGAGGGGCAGCGTCAGCGCGATCGCCGCGCGCGCGACGGCCGGCCGGTTGACCGGTGCGGGCTGGGGCCGGAGGTTCCGCACCAGCCAGTCGGGCGGAGCGAGGCCGATGGGGAGCGTGCGGGGCATGCGCCCATTATCGCGGGGGTGATCGGGGTTTCCGTGGGGCGTGTGTGACCCTTTGGTTCACCCGCGCCGATGCAGCGCGAGGTCCACGGTGACGGCGTTGTGGTCGGTGCCTGACAGCTTCCGGAAGCGGACCTCGCGGGCGGAGAAGTCCTCCTCGGAGACGAGGACGTGGTCGATCTGGACGCCGATCCTCGGGGTCGTCGGGGAGGGCCAGGTCGGCCTGCGGTCCTGTCCGGTCAGCCGGGCGGCGTCACTCATCCCCGTGTCGAGGATCGCGCGGAAGGCCGCGTGGTCCTGGGTGGCGTTGAAGTCCCCGGCCAGGATGGTGGGTGTCCGGGCGTCCTTCGCCGCGTACGCGCGCAGCGCGCCGAGCTCCCGCCGCCAGGTGTCCAGCTGTCCCGGCAGCGGCGGCATCGGGTGCGCCAGCTGCAGCCGTACGGGGTGGCCCTCGACGTCGGCGACGGCGCCCGGCATGCCCATCGAGCCGGGGATCGGGTCGGCGGACTTCAGCGGGTACCGGCTGAGGATGACGGAGCCGGTGGAGCCGTAGCCCTCGACGGACCGGCGGTGCGGGTAGTCCGGGGTCCGGCCGCTCAGATCGCCGAGCGTGTCGCGGAGCTTGGCCGAGCAGGTGAGTTCGCACTCCTCGACGAAGACGATGTCGGGGCGGTCGCGGCGTACGGCCTTGACGAGGGCGTCGGTGCCGCGGCCGAACTGCACGTTCGACGTCAGCACCCGCACCTCGGCGAGCACCGGCCCGTTCGGCTCGCTCGCCTTGCCGTACGGCTCGATGTACCAGGCGAGGACGCCGAGGAGCACCACGCCCCAGGTCAGGCCGATCCAGCGGCGGGAGAGGAGCGCGAGGAGGAGGGCGAGGGCGGTGGGGGCGAGGAGCCAGGGCAGGAACGCGAGGAGTTGGGGGACCGGGGTGAAGGCGTCGATGTCGGCGGCGCGGGAGCCGACGACGAGGGTGACGCCCAGGAGGAGCAGGGTGGCGAGGAAGGCCTTGCCGCGGTGCCGCTTGCGCGGGGTCGGTTCGGCTGCCGGTGCGGGTTCCGGGGTCGGGTCCGGCCGCTCGATGGTCGCGCTCTCCACGGCCGGTGCCTTTCGCTGTTGTTCGCGGTCCTCTTAAGGACGGGTCGGCCGGGGGGAAGGTTGCGTGGACGGGCGCGGCTCAGGTCGGGGATCTCGCGCGATCCCCGCGCCCCTGGAGGGCGGCGGCGACGCGCCCCTGGAGGACGACGGCCCACGGGCCGGAAAGCGAAGCCGGGGGTGGCCGCGGCTTCGCTTTCCGGGGGTGAGGGGACCCGGCGGGCGTTCACCTGGTGCGCGTCGGCTCCGGGGAGGTCGCCAGGGACCACATCACGAAGACCGCGATGCCGATGCAGATGAGCGACCAGACGGGCGCGTACGGCAGGAACATGAAGTACTCGATGGCGAACAGCGAGGTCAGGGCGATCCCCACCGCGCGAGCCCAGTCGTGGCCCTGGATGACGCCCCACCCGGTGGCCAGGACGCCGACACCGATCACCAGGTGGATCCAGCCCCAGGTGGTGAGGCTGAACTCGAAGACGTAGCTGCCGATGTTCGTGTACACGTCGTCCGTGGCGATCCCGGCGATGCCGTTGAGGATGCCCATGACGCCGATGACCATCATCAGGACACCGGCGAAGACCATCCCGCCGTGGGCCCACTCCGAGCGGGCCCCCCGGTGGGATATCGACGTCTCCTGCGATGTGGCGTTCGAGCGTGGTGCGGTGCTGTGCTGGGCCATGAGGGCCTCCTCCTGAGGATGGACAGCTCACCCGCATGCTCACGCGGCAGGGGGACGGCCGCACCCGGTGTAGGCCGAACGGGTGAAACCGGGAGGTGGGGGGAGTGGGAGGCCCGGGACGGGGAAGCGGGGCGCGGCTCAGTCCAGGCGGGCCAGGAAGGCCCCGAGCACCTTGTTGAACTCGTCCGGGCGCTCCAGGTTCGGCAGGTGGGCGGCGCCGTCGACGACGTGGAGGGTGGAGTCCGGGAGGGCGGCGTGCATGGCCTCGGCGTCGGAGACCGAGGTGTACTCGTCGTCGGCGCCCACGACGACCAGCGCCGGCACGGTGACGCGGGTGAGCAGCTCGCGGTAGTCGGGGCGCTCGGCCCGGCCGCGCAGGGCCGCGGCGGCGCCCTCGGGGTCGCTGCCCGTCATCATGCGGCGCACCCGGGCCGCGACCTCCGCCTTGGCGTAAGGCGCGACCATCTTGAACAGCACCTCGTCGGCGTACCCCGTCATGCCCTCGCGCAGCAGCCGGTCGGCCATGGCGTTCCGGGTCCGTCCACCCTCCTCGGTCTCGGCGGCCGGGAAGGTGTCGGCGAGGAGGAGACCGCGGACGCGGTGCGGGAACAGGCGGTAGCACTCCATCGCGATCTGGCCGCCCATGGAGAGTCCCCCGAGGACGAACTCCGGGACCCCCAGGTCGTCCAGGAGTGCCGCGATGTCATCGGCGAAGGTGGACAGCGGGGTGATGCCCGGGACGACGGGGGACCGCCCGTAGCCGCGCAGATCGGGGGCGATGACGCGACGGGTGGCGGAGAACTCGGTGATCTGCGGGTCCCACATCGTGCGGTCGAAGGGGTGGCCGTGGACGAGGACGAGAGGGAGACGGGCAGGCCGGCCTGCGGGGCCGGTTCCCCCTTTGTCCTCGTATGCGAGGAAGGTGGTCATGGCATCGACCCTAGGGTGCCCCAACTCCTCGGTGCAATAAGATCTTTGCCCTCGGTGCAATGTGGTGGCGGGGCGAAGACGGAGAGGCGGGACACAGAGGCGACGAGAGCGGCAGGACGCAGCGGTGGGAGAGGAAGAAGACGAGGGAGAGGGAGAGTCGTGGCCGACTACCGGCGTATCGCCGATCGCATCGCGGAGGACATCGTCACCGGGCGGATGAAGCCCGGTGACCGGCTGCCGCCGCAGCGGGTGTTCGCGCGGCGGCGGGGGATCGCCGGGTCGACCGCCGGGCGCGTGTACGCGGAGCTGGTGCGGCGCGGTCTGGTGGTGGGAGAGGTCGGGCGCGGGACGTTCGTCCGGGCGGCACCGGCGGCGTCGACGGGGCGGGCGCTGGCCGAACCGGCGGGCTCGGCGCCGGTGAACCTGGAGCTCAACTACCCCTCGGTGCCGGGCCAGTCGGAGCTGCTGGCCACCGGGCTGGCGCCGTTGCTGCGGCCGGACGTGCTGACGGACGCGCTGCGCACGGCCCCGGCGACCGGTACGGCCGCGGCGCGCGAGGCGGCGGCCGGGTTGCTCGCCACGGCCGGCTGGCGCCCGGATCCGAGACGGTTCCTCTTCGCCGGGAACGCCCGCCAGGCCATCGCCGCCGCCCTCGCCCACCTCGTACGGCCCGGCGGACGCGTCGGCGTCGAGTCCCTGACGTATCCGCTGGTCAAGGAGATCGCCGGGCGGCTGGGGGTGACCCTGGTGCCGCTCGCCACGGACGGGGAGGGGCTCCGCCCGGAGGCCGTGGCCGCCGCGCACCGGGCGGCGCCGCTGTCGGCGGTGTACGCGCAGCCGACGCTGCACAATCCGACGTCCGTGACGATGGGCGCGGGGCGCCGGGCCGAACTCGCGCGTGTGGTGCGTGAGTTGGATCTCCCGGTGGTCGAGGACCGGATCTGGTCGTTCCTGGCGGATGGGGACGCGGGCGCCGACGGGGGCGGGGAGGCGAGCCGGAACGGCGGTGGCGGTGGCGGAGTCGGTGGTGCGGGGGCGCTGCCGCCGTTGGCCGCGTACGCGCCGGAGCGGGTGTTCGTCGTGGACGGGCTGTCCAAGCGGGTGGCGCCGGGGCTGACCGTCGGCTTCCTGGTGGTGCCGGAGGGGCGCATCGAGGGGGCGGCGGACGCGCTGCGGTCGGGAGGCTGGGTGGCGGGGCGGTTCGCCTTGGAGGCGGGGGTGCGGTGGATCGGGGACGGGACGGTCGGGCGGCTGGTCGCGGCGAAGCGGGCCGACGCGGCGGCCCGGCAGCGGCTGGTCGCCGAACACCTCGCGGGGTTCGCCGTGCGGGGGGACGCACGGGCCTACTACGCGTGGTGGGAGCTGCCCGAGCCCTGGCGAGCGGACACGTTCTGCGCGGCGGCGGCCGAGCGGGGTGTGGCGGTGACCCCGGGGTCGGCGTTCAGCGTCGCGGGGGTGGGGCGGGGGCCGGCTGCCGGCGGCCCGGTGGCAGGTGCGGGGTGGAGGCCGGCCCTCGGTGGTCCGGTGGCTGGGCGGGGGGCGGAGGCGTTCGCCGGTGCCGACCGGGTGCCGCCGCGTTCGCTCGTGCCGCCCCAGTGGCACGAGCGCCCGCGGTCGAAGCGGCCGGAGGAGCCCGCGGCTTCCGCCGCCGACTGCGTCAGGCTTGGGCTCGCGTCGGTTCCTCCGTCGGTGTTGGCGGGGGCGTTGCGGACGCTCGCCGATGTCGCACGAGGTGGCCCGTGAGCCAGGCGGTCGCCGCCACGGTCGTGCCGAGGAGCACCAGCCCCCAGGTCACCGTGCGCAGGGTGGCGGTGAGGGCGTCGTAGACGGCGCCGGCGGCTGCCGGGGAGACGTCCGGGGGCAGATCGGCGAGCGTGAGGTGGCGCCCGAGGGCCACGGCGACGCCGAGCAGCGCGCCGCCGAGCGCCGCGCCGAGACCCGTCGCGCAGACGGCCCGACGGCGCTGCGTCGCGACGAGTACACCACCGGCGGCCAGCGCGAGAGCACCGACCGGAAGCCAGAACGCGGCGATTTCGAGCACGCGATACCCCTTTCGAAGCTGGACCAGTTCCGCGGCCGACAACACCTCGACCCGGGTGTGCGCGAGCGGGATGCGATGGGCGAACGGCACGTGGTCGCGCACGAGTTGACGTTTGACGCGCTCGGCGACCGGCGCGAGGTCGAGCGTCACCGCCCGCGCGCCGCCGACGCCGGGCCCGCGCGCGCCCCCGCCGTCCGCGTCCTCCGCGCGCACCGCCTTCAGCACCGCGTCGTGCGCCGCCCGGTTCACCATGTGCCACGCCGTGCGGAACGCCTCGGTCTGGGTGAAGGAGCGCGCCGCGTCGTGCGTGAACTCCCGTACCGGACGCCGCAGGGGCGGCCCCACCCGCACCTCGCGCAGAATTCCCGAGGCGACCGCGTCCGCGAGCGCCTCCCGTACGTCCGGGTCGGTGGCCAGCGGCGCCATGACCGCCTCGTACCGCGTCCGGTCCGCGAGTTCGTACGTCGCCCACGCGGCCAGCGCGCCCACCGGCGTGAGCAGGCAGGCGAGCGCGGTCAGTACGGCGGACAGGGCGCCACGGGCAGGGTGGGACACCCCTCCAGGCAAGACCCCCGCCCACGACCTCGCGAGCGCTCCCGCCCCACGTGACTGCGAATGGCCCCCGAGGACAAGCCGAACGGGGAGGGGCCCTTGCCCCGTCGGCACGTCCGACCGGCGGCGCCGGTCCTCTCCGGTGGAGCACTCACTCGAACGGGTGTTACCTGGAGGAAGAATGACAGGGGGTGGCGAAGGGGGCGTCGAGGAGGCAAGGCATGCGTAGCGATCCGCGTACTCCGAGTTCTGACAATTCCTCGTGCATTTCCTCGTGTTGCCCGGCCACTTCGGCCCTGCGGACCTTCGTCGCGGCCGGGATCACCGGTGGTGTGCTCGCGGTGTCGGCGCTCGGGACGACGGCGGCGGCCCACTCCGGCCACGCCGACCGGGGCTCCGACGACTCCGTGCGGGGCACGATCGTCGCCCGCGGTGACCTCAACCTCCGCGAACAGCCGACCACGCACTCCCGCGTCGTGGGCTCCCTCGCGCCCGGCAGCCACGCCACCGTCGACTGCGAGGTCCGAGGCCAGAAGGTGTTCGGCGACCCGCACTGGTACTGGCTCGGGGACGCCCGCGGCTGGGTGAGCGCGGCGTACGTCGACACGCACGGCCACTCGGTGCCCAACTGCACGGACCCGTGCCCGAACTGGAAGGACTGCGATCCCTGCCGGGACGGGCACGGGAACGGTTCCGGGTCCGTCTCGTTCACGTGGACCTTCACGGCCTCCGGTACCTGGGAGTGGGAGGAGGAGTGAGAGGAAGCGGGAGGACCGGGCGCGCCGGGCCGACCGGTCAGCGCGTGCGGTGGCCCGTCGCGTCCTCGTGGGTGTAGTAGCGGTAGAAGGCCGCCGCGAAGACGGCCGCCGCGACGGCGAGGGCCATGATCGTCGAGCGCACCACGGTGTGCTGGGGGGCCTGGCTGTAGAGGAAGCCGAAGGCGCAGCCGGCGAAGGAGGCCCAGAGGAGGGCGTGCGGTTCGCGCCGCAGGCGGGGAGCCACGGTCTGTACGGCGAGGTAGAGCGCCGCGAACACGAACGCGGTCACGAAGCCGAAGAGGACGTTCCAGCCGGTGATGGGGCCGGCGTCGCGGTTGATCGCCGCGGCCCAGTAGCCGTAGACGAGGCCGAGGGCCACGGGCAGGATCCGGCTCGCGAGCCTGTGGGTGCGCTCACTGAAGACATCGGGTGTGGCCGGCTCCGCCGACCTGCCCGGGGCCGAGGGACGGCCCGGGGCCGAGGGCATGCCCGGAGTCACCCGCCGTCCCGGAGTGGGTGCCGAATGAGCCATGGGAGCACTCCTCTCTCTTCCCTCCCCCGCCACTCTCCGCCCCGTCTACCAGAGCACACCTGGGGAGGGCCGCTGGCAAGTCGGGATGCGGGGAGTGTGGGGGCGTGTTTCGCTGTGGGGCATGCGGATGCGGATGCCGGTGCCGCTCGGGCGCCGGGAGCCGGACCCCGTCGCGCGGCAGCAGCCGCTGCGGATCCGCGGGCGGAACGTCGCCTGGCTGCCGCCGCTCGTCGTGCTGCTCGCCGTACCGGTGCTCGACTGGATCACCGGCGGCGACTTCCGGGTCATCTCCTGGCTGGTGCTCGTCCCGGGCACGGCCGCCGCGGTCTGCGGGGTGTGGACGACGGCGCTGTATGCGGCCCTCGCGCTGTTCATGTACGCCGTGGGCGACCACTCCTGGTCCCCCGAGGAGCGCACCGGCCTGCCCGATTTCATCCTCGTCGCCCTCGGCGGGGTTCTGTCCGTGCTGGCCTGCGCGGTACGGCTGCGCGGCGAGGAGCGGATGCGGCACATGCGGGCCGTCGTCGACACCACCCGCCGTATCCTGCTGCGCCAGCTCCCGCCGGACGTCGGCGGCCTGGACCACGCCGAGATCTACCTCGCCGCCGACAGCACGGCCCGCGTCGGCGGCGACTTCTACGACATCCAGCCCAGCCCTCACGGCACGCGCGTCGTCATCGGCGACGTCCAGGGCAAGGGGCTCGGGGCGGTGGAGGCGGCCTCCGTGCTGCTGGGCACGTTCCGCGAGGCCGCCTACTACGAGGCCGAACCGGACACTGTGGCCGAGCGGCTGGAGACGCGTATGGTCCGCCATGTGCGCTACTGCGCGCACGTCGGCCGCGCGGACGCCGAACGCTTCGCCACCGCCGTCCTGCTGGACTTCCCCGAACTGCGCAGCGAGCGCACCGACTGGGGCCCGGACCTCACGGGGCTCGACACCCTCACCGTGGGCATCGTCAACTTCGGCCACGAACCCCCGTTGCTGCTCTCCCCCCGCAGCGTGCGCTTCCTCCCCCTGCGGGACGGACTGCCGCTGGGGCTGGCCGAGTTGGCGCCGCGGGGACCCCGGACGGTCACCGTGCGGCTCGCCGCCGACGAGACGTTGCTCCTGGTCACGGACGGGGTGACGGAGGCGCGTGACGGTCGCGGTGTCTTCTTCCCGCTCCGCGAGTACCTCACCCGCGCCCTCGCCGCCGGTACGCCCGCCCTCGACCCCGAGTCCCTGGTCCGCCTCGTCCGGGACGGCGTCCTCGCCCACACCGGCGGGGTCCTCGACGACGACACGACGATCTTCGCGGTGCGGCGGGCGTCGGAGCCGGTGCGGCGGGCGCCGAGCGCCCCGGAGTGAGCGCTCCCGCCGCGCTCCCGGCCCTGCACGGGCCCGTCTCCTGCGTGCTCCTGCCCTGCTCCTTTCCCCCTTTGCACGCGCAGCGGTTACCGTGCTGGCTGGTGCGGGTGATCGACGGGGAGTCGGCCGGGAGGCCGGCGGGTGTCGATGACCGGTGACGACCGACCGGCGACGACCGGTGACGGCGAGTCGATGGGGAGGGAACGATGCCCGGAACGGTGCTGCTGCTCGCGGCCTCGCCCATGGGCAAGGGATGCCTGGTGGACGCGGCCTCCGTGCTTCCCGTGCTGGCGGCCGTCACGCCCGAGGTGCTGTCCGGCACGGGGACGGCGAACGTCGTGGAGCTGGCCGATCCGCTGGAGCCGCAGGCCGTCCTGACGCGGTTGCGCGCGGCGGCCACCGCGCCCGGTCCGCTCACCGTGTATCTCGCCGGGCAGCTGCAACTCGACCGCAAGCAGCGGCTCGTGCATCTGGCGCTGGCGCGTACGACACCGGCGACCGTCCGGTACACCGCGTTCCCCTGGCACTGGATCGTGGAGGAGCTGAGGCTGCGGACGCCCGGTTCCACGACGCTGTTCGTCGATCTGCACGCCGACGCGGAGGTGTGGCAGCAACTGGCCGGGCGGCCGCCCGCGCTCGGGCCGGGGGTGAGTGTGTACGGGCGGGTCGCGCCGCCGGTCGGAGGGGTGCGGCGGGGGGTGGCCGTGCCGGGGTACATGAAGGCGTTGGCGACGATACTGCGCAGTGGGCAGCGGCCGGAGCCGGCGGTGCTGCACGAGCAGGTGCTCGCCCGGACAGGCGGTTACGGCGACCTGGTGATCTCCTACGACGCCACGGGCCCGGCGCCCGGTGCCACGCTCGGAGGCCCCGCTCCCGCCGCCCCCGCCGCCCCCACCCCTTCCCCGTCCCGTTCCCAGGGGGCTCGGCCCGCGGCTCCCCGGAGCCACCTTCCGGTCCCACCCGTGCCGCACGGCCCACCCGCGCCGCAGCTCGCGCCCGCGACGGGCTTCCCCACCGCCCCGGTGCCGCCGAACGCCCTGCCCGGACCCTCGGCGGCCGGATCGACCGTGCCCCCGGCGCATGAGGCGGCCGTCGTCGATCCGCACGGCGCCATCAGCGTGGCCGTCGGGGCGGGGCGGCATGCCGAGGCCGACGCTCTGGCCGCTCGGTGGGAGCAGGACGCCCTGCGGGAGTTCGGGGACGGGTCGGAGGAGGTGTTGCACTGGCGGGAGGTGCGGGCGGACCTGGCCATGTTCGCGGGCGACCCGGCGGGCAGCTGTGAGGCCTGGATGGGGGTCGCGCGGGCGCGGCTGGCGGCGGGGCGGCCGGCCCGGGACCCGGCGGTCGAGGCCGCGGTCGACCGGGCGCACCATCAGTGGGGGCTGATCACGGACACTGTGCGCGCCCATGAACTCGGCGTCGACTTCGTGGAGTTGCGTGAGCGGGTTCCGGGACGTCGCGCCGGTGCCCTGGAGCACGCCCGGCAGCATCTGGCCGAACTGCGGCGGCAGCCCGCCTAGTGCCGCGACGGGGTGACGTTGCCTGTCGTGGCACTGGATGAGGTCGGCCCGGCACTCGCCCGGTAGGCCGAGCCGGTCGATGAGCCGTCGTTCCGTTCGTCGTAGATCGATGAGCCGTCGATCAGGGCGAGTACCGGGCCGACCTCGGAGGGGGAGTTGTACGAGGTCACACCGTGTGTACACACGGTGGACGCCGCACGATGATCACTTAAGCGGTCGTCGCTCCGGAACGGATCGGGGCCGGATCAGAGGTCGATCAGAAACTCCCCATCCGTTGGCAAAGTCCTCCTCCTTTCACAACCGTTGGGCTATGCCGGGCGGCTCACCACGGCGCCGGGATACGGACCCTGAACCAGGCCCCCCGGTGCGACGGCTCGGACGGTTGGAGCGTGACCACACCCCCGTGGGCCGTCGCGATCGCCGACACGATGCTGAGGCCGAGCCCGCTGCCGCCGGCCCGCGTCTCGTCCCCGCGTACGAAGGGGTCGAAGAGCCGGGCGCGGAGTTCGTCGGGGATGCCGGGGCCGTCGTCCAGCACCTCGATCACCCGGTGACCGTCCTCCGTGCCGAGCCCCAGCGTGGTCGTCGTTCCCGGTGGCGTGTGCACGCGGGCGTTGGCCAGCAGATTGGCGACCAGCTGGTGCAGCCGCAACGGGTCACCGGTGACCGTGTGGTCGCCGGGGGCCAGCAACAGCCGTACGGGACGGTCGGGGTGGCAGGCACGGGCGGCGGAGACCGCGTCGCGGCACAGCTGGGCCAGGTCCACGCAGGTCAGTCGGAGGGGCTGGCCGAGGTCCAGGCGGGTCAGCAGCACCAACTCGTCGATGAGCGTGCCCATCCGGCCGACCTCCGTGGTGATCCGGCCGAGCGCCTCCTGCCGCATCGGTTCGTACGCGGGGTCGCCGACCCGGGCGAGTTCGGCGTAACCGGAGATCGTGGTGAGCGGGTTGCGCAGTTCGTGCCCGGCGGCCGCCATGAACTCGCGCAGCCGCCGTTCGGTGTCCTGCCGTTCCCTGACCTCACGGCGACCGAGGCGGCGGGCGCCGATCAGGACGGTGGCCAGGAGGGGGAGCGCGGCGGCCGTCTCGACCTGGAGCAGGTGGGCGACCGCCTTCCGGTCGTCGGCGGTGGACCTGGCGGTGACGACGTAGCCGCCCTCGTGATTGCGGCCGGTCCCCGTCGTGCGCACCACCTTCGCGCGGTAGCTCTCCCCGAACGCCGAGGGTGTGGACCGGGCCGCGTACGCCTTCAGCCGGGCGGGCGTGAGCGCCGGGAACGCGGGCAGGCCGGCGGACCCGGGATGGCGCTCGACGACCTTCCCCTTCTCGTCGAGGACGAGGACGAGACCGTTCTCGTCGAGGGGCGGGACCGGGGAGACGACCGAAGGGGAGGACGCCGTCGACGCTGCCGACGCGTCCGGAGTGGCCCCCTGCTTCCCGGGGCCGACGAGGGCGACCGCGCCGTCGAAGCCGCTGGCTCTCGTGATCTCCTGGTCGGTGCGGGCCGTGAGGTGGTGGGCGAGGGTGTGGGCGGAGAGCGCGGCGACGGCGCCCAGGGTGGCGATGGTGGCGATCAGCCAGAAGCCGACGGTGCGTCGGCCGGTGCGGTGGGGGCGGATCGGCTGCTCGACTGGAGGCAGGGGACGCCCGGGGAGGGGACGGGAGCGCGTGTCGTCCGACGCGAGCAGCCCGACCGCCCGGATGTTCTCCCCCAGTCCGGTGAACCCACTGAAGTCGTTCAGTCGGCGCACAGTTGGTAGCCCACTCCTCTGACCGTTCGTATGAGGGACTGGCCCGGCTCGCCCAGTTTGCGGCGCAGGTAGTAGATGTACGTGTCCACGACACCGGAGCCCTCGTCGCGGTGGTTCCAGACGCGTTCCTGGATCTGGCGCCGGGACAGGACGCGGCCGGGGTTCTCCATGAGGTAGCGCAGGAGGGCGAACTCGGTGGTGGTGAGGTCGACGGGGCGGCCGTCGGCCCAGACCTGGTGGGCGTCGGCGTCGAGCTGGACCGCGCCGGCGCGGAGGCGGTTGCGGTCGGGGTGGCCGCCACCGGCCCGGCGCAGCAGGGCCCGGACCCGGGCGGCGACCTCCTTCAGCTCGAACGGCTTCGTCACGAAGTCGTCCCCGCCCATGTCCAGGCCGCGCACCCGGTCGTCGACGCCGCCGAGGCCGGTGAGGAACAGCACGGGCACCGCGTTGCCCCGGTCGCGCAGGGTCCGGCAGACCTCGAAACCGCTGAGGTCGGGGAGGTTGACGTCGAGGAGGATCAGATCGGGGTCGTACCGGGTGACGGCCTGCAGCGCCTGGCGTCCCGTCGCGGCGGCGGTCACCTGATGGCCGAGGAACTCCATGGCCATGGTCAGCATGGAGCGGATCCCCTCCTCGTCGTCCACGACGAGCAGTCGCCCCGCCGAACCGGCGGGCGGGGCTGTTGAAGAGGCGGAGGGCACAGGCGTGGTCATGTCCTGTTCCTTTGCGACCGTGACCCCAAGTTGAGGTCTCAAGTTCGAACAGGGTCGTATCGTCACACATACCCGCAGGTAAGGGAGAGCCCTTTCGAGACCATGCGGAACGCCCCCTTCCCCACGACTCGCCGACGGCGCACCGCCGGCACGTCCGCCGTCGTGACACACCGGTGGCCCGCGACGTCCGACGTCGCGGGCCACCGGGTGGGGAGGTCGCCCCCGGCCGGGGGCGACCTGCGTGCTAACTGGTGTAGATGAAGTACTTCCAGGCCCCGTACGTCGTGGTGTTGACGTTGTCGCCGGACGTCGTGTCGTGGTACTCCGAGCGGAAGCGGAGGCGGACGTTGGTGGTCGGCGTGCCGGTGAGGGTCACGTCGGACTTGCCCGCGGTGCCGAGGGGGAAGTACTCGCTGCCCCAGTCCCGCCAGGCGCCGTCGTAGTGGAACTGCAGCTGGAGCCGCTGCTTGCGGTCCGGGTAGTACGACATCGTGGTCTTCAGGACCGGGTCCTTGGACTTGCGGATGTAGTGGTACTTCTGGCCCCAGGCCGTCCGGGTCGTGTAGTGGCCCGAGATCGACGACGCGATGGCGACCTTGGTGTAGACGGTGTTGGTGACCGTCCTCGCCTTGTAGCGCGCGTCGCCCGCGAACTTCACCGAGAGCTTGGTGTCACGCTTGAGGTCGACGGTGACCGACAGGTTGCCGCTGGAGTTCACCGTCCCCGACTTCACCAGCTTGTTCGGCCGGTCCGAGCCGTAGGGGTCGGCCCAGATCTCGACCTTGCGGTTCTTGTAGGTCGTGCCGAGGTGCGCGGTGAACTTCACGTCCGCGCCGTACGCGTAGGTCTTGCGGTTCTTGTCCAGCGTCAGCGCGGGCGTCGCCCGGGAGACCTCG
Organism: Streptomyces gottesmaniae; assembly: GCF_031845845.1. NCBI lineage: Bacteria > Bacillati > Actinomycetota > Actinomycetes > Kitasatosporales > Streptomycetaceae > Streptomyces > Streptomyces gottesmaniae. The sequence goes on along the minus strand of NZ_JAVRFJ010000057.1, from coordinate 2,389 downwards.
ACGGAGCGGGAGGCGGACGCGGCGGTGTGCTGCGCGTCGCCCGCGTACGACACCTTGTAGGTGACCTTGCCGCCGGCCGGCGGGGTGTCCGTGAAGGAGAACTTGCCGCCGGTGCCCAGCGTCTTGGTGCCGAGCGACTTGCCCTGCGGGGACTCCATGTCGGTACGGGTGACCGTGAGCGGGGTGCCGGCGGGCAGCGCCAGGCCCGAGGTGAGCTTGCCGGAGACCGTGAGCGGCTTGGCGCGGGTGGCGGTGGCCGGGGCGCTCATGGTGAGCGTGCCGGCGTACTTGCGGGGCTCGTCGAGCGCGTGGAACTCGATGTTCGCGCCCGACCCGCTCAGCACGAACAGCTTGGCGCCGTCGTGCGACCAGCTCAGGTAGTGACCGTTGAACGGCATCCAGCTGTGCGAGAGGTTGCGCACGCTGGGCGGCTGGGCCGCGCCGCCGCTGAAGACGTAGGTGTCACCGGTGTCGTCGGTGTCCAGGACGGTGGCCGCGACCGTGCCGTCCGGGGCCACCGAGACCGTCTGCGGCTCGGAGGGCACCGGGTAGGTGCGCACCTGCTCCAGATCGGAGAGCCGGTACTCGGTCAGCGCGCTGTTGCCCGGCCCCGCCACGACGACCGACTGGCCGTCCGGGGTGAGGACGGCGTCCTTGTAGAAGCCGCCCTTCTCGGCGGAGGCGCGGATCACCGGTGTGCCGGAGGTGGTGTCGTAGACGACGATCGGGGCGGAGCTGATGCTGTCGTCGAGGGCCAGCAGGGTGCCCGGGTTGTCGGGATCGGCGTAGAGCTTCGGCGGGTCCGACCAGTCGTGGCCGGCCGCGAGGTCCAGGTTCACCGTCGGCGTCTCGGCGGTCAGGTCGACCGCGCCGAGCCCGGAGTCCCAGTCGCGGCCCCAGCCGAAGTACAGCTTGCCGTCGGCGAGGGCCAGTCGGGAGGGCTCGCTGTTCTCGCCGGTCGGGTACTCCGCGCGCTGCGTGAAGTACTCGGTGTCGATGGCGACGATCTTGTCGGCGTCCGGGAGCGCGGCGTACAGCGTGCTTCCGTCCGGGCTCAGTTCGAGGTCGCGCACGCCGGTCAGACCGGCGATCGTGGCGACGACGTCGCCCCGGTAGTCGGCGACGACGACACGGTTGCCGTACGGGTCGGAGAAGAAGACGTGCTGGTGGGTGCCGTCGACGACGGTGTCGTCCGCCCAGTCCGACAGCGCGATGGGCTGGGTGGTGTCGGCGGACGCCACCGGCGCGACCGCAAGCGCGGCCGAACTGAACAGGACTGCCAGCGCGGTGGCAGCCGGAAGAGTGCGCATACGCACAGGTTTCGAACCCCCCGGAACGAAAGAAATGGGCGCGTCGTCGTATGCCGTCGCGCGGGGCCGGTGTGTTCGACCTGTGCCGCGTGTGTGACTCCCGTGACGCGTGAGCGAAGAGTAAGTCATGCCACTGACAAGAGCGTCACAGGGGGTGGCCGGGAACTCAATGGATTTACGGGACGGACGTCCACTCCGGCGCACGCGCCCTCCGCGCACCCCGCGCGCGGTCACCCGAACGGCCCTGAGCGCGCCGTCACCCGGTCGGCCCACTGCTATCCACAAGGGGAGGGGACGTATCCGACGTACCCGCGAAGGGGAGAACCACCCATGGTCAGCCTGTCCGTCGACCTGTCCGTCGACTTCACCCGGGGCTTGAACGACGCCTGGTCCAAGGTCGCGCAGTTCGTACCGCAACTCGTCGCGTTCCTCGTCATCCTGGTCGTCGGCTGGTTCGTCGCGAAACTGGTCTCCCGCGTCGTCGACCGCGTCCTGCGCAAGGTCGGCTCCGAGCGCCTCTCCGAACGTGCCGGAACGTCTCGGCTGCTGCGGGACTCCTCGTACGACCTGACCGGCATCCTCCGCCGGATCGTCTACTACGCGCTGATGCTGATGACCCTGCAGTTCGCGCTGGGCGTCTTCGGTCCGAACCCCGTCAGCGCGCTGATCGGCGACATCGTGGGCTGGCTGCCGCGTGCCGTCGTCGCCGTGGTCCTCGTGGTCGTCGCGATGGCCGTCGCGGGCGCGGTGCGCCGGATCGTCGGGGGCGCGCTCGCCTCCCTCTCCTACGGCCGCGCTCTCGCGACCGCCGTCTGGGCCTGCGTCGTCGGCCTCGGCGTCATCGCCGCGCTCGGCCAGGCCGGCATCGCCCAGGACGTCACCCGGCCGGTCCTCTACGCGGCGCTCGGCACGGTCGCCGGCATCCTCGTCGTCGGTGTCGGCGGCGGTCTGATCGGACCGATGCGGCAGCGCTGGGAGCGGATGCTGACGACGGTGGAGCGGGAGACCGTCCAGGCGCGGGGCAGCGTGGCGGCGTACCGGGCGAGCCGGGAGGGGGCCATCGGCCACCAGGCCGGCTC
>NZ_JAVRFJ010000056.1:0-53652 GCF_031845845.1 Streptomyces gottesmaniae | reverse complement strand
ACGTCAGTTCCCCGCTGAAAATCGGCAATCACAAGCAAGGAGCGCGGCACGACACAGGCCATCCACACCCACCCCCACTCACCAGAACGCTCTTGAACGCACTCCAACGCCAGCAGTTCCAAACCCCGTTCACGCGAGAGCCGGTGAGGGCGCCCGTCCCCACGGGCCCTCACCGGCGGTCCTCCTCGCGCGTCAGACGCGGACCAGCGTCCTGTCCTCGTCCTCGTCGTCCTCGGCCCGCTTCCGCGCCGCGTCGTCGTGCGCCCGCAGGCCCTCACCCTCGACGTCGACGTTGGGCAGGGCGCGGTCGAGCCACTTCGGCAGCCACCAGGCCCTGTCGCCCAGGAGGGCCAGGACGGCCGGGACGATGGCCATGCGGACCACGAACGCGTCGAAGAAGACGGCGATGGCGAGGCCGAAGCCGATCATCTTGATCATCGACTCGCCGGAGCCGATGAAGCCGGCGAAGACGGCCATCATGATCGCCGCCGCGGCCGCCACCACCCGGGCGCTGTACTTGAAGCCGGTCACCACGGCCTGGTGCGGGTTCTCGCCGTGGACGTACGCCTCGCGCATCCGGGTCACGAGGAACACCTCGTAGTCCATCGCCAGGCCGAAGACGACACCCACCATGAAGATCGGCATCATCGACATGATCGGGCCGGTCTCCTCGACCCCGATGAGCCCCGCCAGCCAGCCCCACTGGAAGACCGCGACCACGGCGCCGAGCGCGGCCAGCACGCTGAGCAGGAAGCCGAGGGCCGCCTTCAGCGGCACCAGGATCGACCGGAAGATCACGATCAGCAGGAGGAAGGCGAGACCCACCACCAGCGCCAGATACGGGATCAGCGCGTCGGTGAGCTTCTGCGAGAAGTCGATGTTCATCGCGGTGGCGCCGGTGACCAGCACCTTCGCGTCGGTGTCGGCCGCCACGCCGGCGCCCGCGTCACGGATGGCGTGCACCAGGTCCTCGGTCTGCGTCGAGGACGGCTTGGACTCCGGGATCACCGTGATCATCGCGGTGTCACCGGCCTTGTTGAACGTCGCCGGGGTCACCGTCACGACGTCCTCAAGACCCTTGATCCCGTCGGTCACCGCGTCGGCGGCCTCCTTCGGGGAGGCGCTGTTCTGTGCGTCGACGACGACCATCAGGGGGCCGTTGAAGCCGGGTCCGAAGCCCTCGGAGAGCAGGTCGTACGCCCGGCGCTGCGTCGTGGACGTCGGCTGTGAACCGTCGTCGGGCAGGCCCAGTTCGAGCTGGGTGGCCGGCAGCGCGATCGCGCCCAGTCCGACCACGCCGAACAGCAGCACGGCGACCGGACGCCGGACGACGAAGCCCGCCCAGCGGGTGCCCAGGCTGGGCTTGACCACGGCGGAGCCCTCGGAGGAGCCCTCGGAGGAGCCCACAGCGGATCCGGCGGCAGAGCTCCCGGTGGATCCCTCGGCAGAGGCCCCGGCGGAGTTCTTCGCCTTGCGGCGGGCCGGCGGTCCGCCCTTCTGTCCGGCCGGCCGGACCTTGCGGCCCGCGTAGCCGAGCAGCGCCGGGATCATGGTGAGGGCGATGAGGACCGCGATGACGACCGTGCCGGCCGCCGCGAGACCCATCTTGGTCAGCATCGGGACGTTGACGACCGCGAGACCGGCCAGCGCGATCACGACCGTGAGTCCCGCGAAGACCACCGCCGAGCCGGCGGTACCGACGGCCCGGCCGACCGCTTCCTCGCGCTCCCGGCCCTCGGCCAGTTCGGAGCGGTAGCGGGAGACGACGAACAGCGCGTAGTCGATGCCGACCGCGAGGCCGATCATCAGGGCGAGGGTGGAGGTGGTGTCGCCGAGGTCGAGCGCGCTCGCGAGGGCGGCGATGGTGGAGACGCCGATGCCGACGCCGATGATGGCCGTCAGCAGCGGCAGCCCGGCGGCGACGAGCGAGCCCAGGGTGACGACGAGGACGACGGCGGCGATGGCCAGGCCGATGATCTCACCGGCGACGGCCGTCTCGGGCTCGGCCTGGAGGGCGTCACCGCCCATCTCGACGGTCAGCCCGGCGTCCTGCGCCTTGTGCGCGGTGGTCTCCAGCGCCTCCCTGGAGGAGTCCTTCAGCTCCATGGCCGGGACCTTGTAGGTCACCGAGGCGTAGGCGATCGTGCCGTCCCGGCTGACCGCGCCGGTGGTGAACGGGTCGCTGACGGAGACGACCTCGGAGCCGTCGCCCAGTTCGCCGACGGTCTTCTCGACGATCGCCTTGTTGGCGGCGTCGGCCATCTTCTCGCCCTCGGGCGCCTTGAAGACGACCCGGGCGGTGGCGCCGTCGGCGCTCATCCCGGGGTAGCGCTGTTCCAGCAGGTCGAAGGCCTTCTGGGCCTCGGTCCCGGGGATGGAGAAGGAGGTCGAGCCCGCAGCGGGCGCGGTGGCGGCGCCGACGCCCGCGAGCGTCAGCAGGGCCACCCAGATCAGGGCTACGAAGTGTCGTCGCCGGAAGGCGAGTCGACCCAGTTTGTAGAGGAATGTGGCCACGGGGGCGTACTCCCGTTCAGGTCGTGGAGGTGCTTGAGGGCAGGACGGATCAGCCCGTGCCGTGGGGAGGAGGAGGCAGGGCGGGGCAGGGCGGGGCAGGGGTGATCAGCCCGACGACATGAGCGGTGGGTCGGACGGGTACGTGCCGAACTGCGGGGAACTACAGGGAGGTCGAGACGCCGAGAGCGGGGAGGACCACGGCGTCGAGGTACGACCGGAGGAAGCTCTGCGTGGGCGGCTGGTCCTCGATCATGCCCCGCGCGACGAAGGCGCCGACGAACATGTGCACCACGTAGTCGACGGCGGGGTTGTCCGGACGGACCTCACCCCGGTCGACGGCGCGCTGCACCACGCGGCGGATCTCCAGCATCTCCGGCTCGATGATCAGTTCACGGAAGGCCTTCAGCAGGTCGGGGTTTCCGTGCACCGCCATGGCCAGACCCCGCATCAGCGCGTTGTTCTGTTCCATGGCGCAGTCATCGGTGCTCATCACCAGAGCGTGCAGGTCGCCCCGCAGGGATCCGGTGTCGACCGAGCCGATGTCGGCACCCGGCTTGTTGTGCCGCATCGCCTTCGCGACGAGCTCGGCCTTGCCGCCCCACTGGCGGTAGAGGGTGGCCTTGCTGGACCGGGTGCGGGCGGCCACGGCGTCCATGGTGAGGGCGTCGTAGCCGACCTCGCGGAGCAGGTCGAGGACGGCCGCGTAGAGCTCGGCCTCGCGCTCGGGCGTGATCCGACTGCGGCGCGCCGTCGCGGTCTCAGTCATCCCACTCCCCTTGCTTCCAGGTTGCCGTTCGAGGCGACAAGGCTACCGGCCGTACGGAATGACGCTGATGCCACCGGCCGGACACCCGCTTCTCGAACGAAACGGTTTCGTACGCTTAAGAAGATACCCCGGGAGTCGAAGAAAACGAAACCGTTTCGTTCGTGTGGTGGGTCACGCGGGAGAAGTCGTGGGTCGCGCGGCAGAAGTTGCCGGGGCCCCCGGACCGGAAAAGCATGGGTGGGTGAGCGACAGCTACGAGCAAGGAACGGGCCGGGACTCCGGCTACCTCCGCCACCCCCACCTCAGCGGCGACCGCCTCTGCTTCGTCGCCGAGGACGACCTGTGGCTGGCCCCCCTGGACGGCACGGACCGCGCCTGGCGGCTCACCGTCGACCGTACGAAGGTCGCCACACCGCGTTTCTCGCCGGACGGCCGGCACATCGCGTACACGAGCTGGCGGAGCATCCTCCCCGAGATCCACCTGACCCCGGTGGACGGCGGCGCCCCCGCCCGCCGGCTCACCTACTGGGGCAGCCCCGACACCGAGGTCCGCGGCTGGACACCCCCGAACCAGGAGGGGCACTCGGACATCCTGGCCGTCGCCTCCCACGGCGAGCCGTTCTCGCACTTCACCTGGGCCTACAAGGTCGGCACGGACGGCGATCCCGGCCGCAAACTGCCCTGGGGCCCGGTCTCCGACATCCAGTCCGCCGAGATCGAGGGCGAGCGCCGCACCCTGCTGCTCACCGGCACGCCCCCGCACGAACCGGCCTCCTGGAAGCGCTACCGGGGCGGGGCCATGGGCCGCCTCTGGCTGCACGGTGAGCGGCTGCTGGCCGATCTCGACGGCCATCTGCACTCCCCCCTGTTCGTCGGCGGCCGGATCGCCTTCCTCTCCGACCACGAGGGCGTCGGCAATCTCTACTCCTGCGCCCATGACGGCTCCGACCTGCGCCGGCACACCGACCACGACGCGTTCTACGCCCGGCACGCGGCGAGCGACGGCACCCGGGTGGTGTACCAGTGCGCGGGCGAGCTGTGGCTCGTCGACGACCTCGCCGCCGACGCCGTCCCACGCCGCCTCGACGTACGGCTCGGCGGTGCGCGCACCGGACGGCGGCCGTACCAGGTGCCGGCCGCCCAGCACGTCGACGGCGTCTCCGTGGACGACACGGGCCGGGCGAGCGCGGTCGTCGTACGCGGCAGCCTCTACTGGCTGACCCACCGCGACGGCCCCGCCCGGACCATCGCCGACACCCCGGGCGTCCGCGTCCGGCTGCCGGAGATGCTGGGCTCCAGCGGTCAGGTGGCGTACGTGACGGACGCGGACGGCGAGGACGCGATCGAGATCGCCCACCTCCCCCGGGCCACCGGCGCGCACGCGCCCCGCCGCCTCGCCTCCGGCGATCTGGGCCGCGTCCTGGAGCTGGTGTCCGACCCACGCGGCGAACGCCTCGCCGTCGCCTCGCACGACGGCCGCGTCCTGCTGCTGACCGTGCCCGACAGGGTGGCCGCCGCCGCGGGGACCGAGGAGTCGGACGGCGAGGTCGTCGAACTCATCACCTCCCTCAACGGCCCCGTCCGCGACCTCGCCTTCTCCCCCGACGGCGCCTGGCTGACCTGGTCCCACCCGGGCATCGGCCGCACCCTGCGCCAGATCAAGATGGCCCGCTTGAAGGACCGGACCGTCGTGGACGTCACGAACGGCCGCTTCGAGGACGAGAACCCGGTGTTCACCCGCGACGGCCGCTACCTCGCCTTCCTGTCCTGGCGCGGCTTCGACCCGGTGTACGACGTGCACACCGGCGACCTGTCCTTCCCGCTCGGCTGCCGCCCCTACCTGGTCCCGCTCTCCTCCGCCACGCCCTCCCCCTTCGCCCTGAACCCCGACGGCCGCCCGGTCGCCGGAGGCATGGACCCCACCGAGGACGAGGACACCGTCGGCACGGTGACCGTGGAGACCGAGGGTCTGGAGAACCGTGTCACGCCGTTCCCCGTCACCGCCTCCAAGTACTCGGCGCTGTACCCGGTCGCGGGTGGCGGCCTGGTCTGGCTGCGCTGGCCGATCTCGGGCGCCCTGGGCGAGACCTTCGCCAACCCGGACGACATGACCGGGCGCCCGACCCTCGAATACTTCAACATCTGCAAGGCGAAGAAGTCCGAACTCGTCGAGCACCTGGACTGGTTCACGGTCAGCGGCGACGGCTCACGGCTCGTGGTGGTGGACGAGGGCGACCTGCGGGCCGTCCCCTCCACCGAGCCCGGCGACGGCGACACGACCGTCTGGATCGACCTGCGGCGCATCCCGCACGAGGTCGACCCGGGCGCCGAGTGGCGCCAGGCGTACGCGGAGGCCGGGCGGCTGATCCGCGCGTACTTCTGGGACCCGAGGATGAGCGGCATCGACTGGGACGGGGTCCTCGCCCAGTACCGCCCGCTGGTCGAACGGGTCGCCTCCCCGGACGAGTTCGCGGACCTGCTGAGGGAGGTGCTGGGCGAACTCGGCACGTCCCACGCCTATGTCTCCCCCGCACGCCGCAACGAGGGCCCGCCGCACTACCAGCGCCGCCAGGGCTTCCTGGGCGCCAACTTCGTCCGCCGGGGCGACGACTGGACGATCCGCCGCATCCTGCCCGGCGACTCCTCCGACTCCAAGGCACGCTCACCCCTGGCCGGCACCGGCATCCGGGAGGGCGCGGCGCTCACCCACGTCGACGGCCGCCCGGTGGACCCGACGACGGGCCCGTACCCCTTGCTGGCGGGCGCGGGCGGCACGACGGTCGAGCTGACCTTCGCCCAGCCCGTCACTGCCCACCCGTCCGAGGAAGGCCCCGCGGACCCCTCCGACACGGAAGGGGAGGACCGCCAAGGGGAGGACCGCCCCCGCCGTGTGGCCGTCGTCCCCCTCATCGACGAACGCCCCCTGCGCTACCAGGACTGGGTCGCCAAACGCCGTGAGGTCGTACGGGAGTTGAGCGGCGGCCACTGCGGCTACCTGCACATCCCGGACATGGGCGGCTCCGGCTGGGCCCAGTTCAACCGCGACCTGCGCATGGAGGTCTCCCGGCCCGCCCTGATCGTCGACGTGCGCGGCAACGCGGGCGGCCACATCAGCGAGCTGGTGGTGGAGAAGCTGACCCGCACGATCCTGGGGTGGGACCTGACGCGGAACGCCCAGCCGGTGTCGTACGCGTCGAGCGCCCCGCGCGGCCCCGTCGTCGCCCTGGCCGACGAGGCGACCGCCTCCGACGGCGACATGATCACCGCCGCGTTCAAGCTGCTCCAGCTCGGCCCCGTCGTGGGCCTGCGCACCTGGGGCGGTGTCGTCGGCATGACCGGCCGCCACCAGCTCGGCGACGGCACGATCATCACGGTCCCCATGAACGCCGCCTGGTTCGACGCGTACGGCTGGACCGTCGAGAACCGAGGCGTCACCCCGGACCTGGAGACCCTTCGTACCCCCCTGGACTGGGCCGAGGGCCGCAACACCCAGCTGGCGGCGGCGGTGGACCTGGCGCTCGAACTGCTGAAGTCCCACCCCCCGGCGAACCCCCCGGACTACACCAACGTACCGAACCGGGCCCGCCCGCCACTGCCACCGAGGCCGATCCCGTGACCGGCGCAGCGGGCGACGGCCGCGGGGGCAGAGCGCGCCGCCTCACGGCTCCCGCCGCGGAGGGCCGGACGCGTGGGAGAGGGGCGGGGCGATCGCCTGCGCGTCGGCGCCCTCTCCGACCCACAGGGAGATGAAGAGCGCGGCGGTCGCCTCCAGAAGTCCCGCGCGTTCGAGCCCGCCACCGGACACGGGTTCACAGCCCGTGTCCCGGACCAACGCGCGTACGCGTGCGAGGGCCGTCTCGTCGTCACCGCACACCGGTACGGCCAGGGGGCGACCGTCGAACACGGGGGGCCGCATGCGCCACACATCCTCGTGGCAGAGGTTGAAGGCCTTGACCACGTGGGCTCCCGGCGCCGCCTCCGCCAGTCGCCGCGCGGCGGACGGACCTTCCCCGGTCAGTAGCCGGAAGCCCGGCCCGACCGGGTTGGAGCAGTCGAGCAACACCCTGCCGTCCAACGCCGGGCCCAACTCCCGTGCCACGTCCGCCCCCGCCCCGAAGGGCAGCGCGACCAGCACCACGTCCTGACCGGCCTCGGCCGCCGCCCGCAGACCGGCGGGCCTCGCACCTCCACCGATCCGCGCCGCGAGCCGCTCCGCCCTGCGCGCGTCCCTGCCCCCGACCGTCACCTCGTGCCCGGCCCGCACCCAGTGGCCGGCCAGCGCGCCCGCCATGCCGCCCGTGCCCCACACGCCGATCCTCATCACGATCTTCCCTCCGCACCGCTCACGTCCGGTCAGGCCCGCGCACGTCGTCCGCGGACCGTCGCACCCACGCTAGGGAGGCGTTCGGGCACCATTCGGTACGTGACGACCGACACCTTCCTCGCCGACTGCCGCGCCCGCCTGGCCTTCGACCTGCTCGCCAACACCTGGAACGCCGTGGTGCTCCGCGCCCTGCGGGACGGCCCGGCGCGCCCGGTCGAACTCCGGGAGCGGATCGGCGGCATCAGCTCCAAGGTCCTCACCGAGACCCTGCGCAGGCTCCGGTTCAACGGCCTGGTCGACCGACGGACGCCCCCCGACCGGCCCTCCCGGGTCGAGTACCGGCTCACCCCGCTCGGCCGCACCCTGCTGGGCCCCCTCGACGCCGTCGGCGCCTGGGCGTTCGAGCACGGCGACGAGGTCATGGCGGCCCAGGAAGCCGCCTGCCGACGGGAGTAGTGGCCGTCCGGGGGAACGCACGAACGCGGGGCACCCTCCGTCAAGGAGGGCACCCCGCGTGTCACACGGCCGGGGCCGGGTGCGGGAGTTACACGTCGTAGTCCGCGCGGACGCGGTCTTCCTCGTCCCGCATCAGCCGCTCCGACTCCTCGTCACGCCGCCGCGCACCGCGCTCCGGCTGCCCGTGCTCGCGCTGGGGCCGGCCGGGCTCACGCTGCGGCTGCCCGTGCTCGCGCTGCGGCTGCCCGTGCTGCGGCTGACGCTGGGGCTCGCGCTCACCAGGCCGCTGAGCCCGCTGCCGCTCCTCCGGCGACTGCCCGGCCTTCCGCTTCAGCTGCTCAGCCTTGTCCTGGAACTGGTCCTTCATGCCCATGTGGATTCACTCCCGTTTCGGGTGAGGGGATCGGGCCTCGACCAGACAAACACGCACGGACATTCCACGCATTTCGATCAGTGACGCTCGGTGACGCACCGCTATCGAGGCCCCGGATCCCCCACCCCCCGCGTCCGCTCGTCCGCCGCCCCACCGGCCCCCACCAGCCCCTTGGCCACCCCGCGCAGCCGCGGCTCCATCCGCCGCACCTCGCGGGGCGCGAACGTCCCTATGAGTGACGGGAGATACCCGCGTACGCCCTGCATCCCCCGCAGCCACCACTGCCCGTACACATGACTGGACCGCCGCTCGATCCCGGCGACGAGCCGGTCCACGGCCGGCCCCAGCGGATACGTCTTGCCCGCCGGCCACGGCAGCCGCTCCCGCAACTCCCGCAGCGCCTCGTCCTTGTCGGCCCCGCGCACCATGTCCGTGTCGGTCCAGGACAGATACCCGACCCCGACGCCCACCCCCTGGTGCCCGACCTCGGCCCGCAGACAGTGCGCGTACGCCTCGACGCCCGACTTGGACGCGCAGTACGCCGTCATCATCGGCGCCGGGGTGATCGCCGCGAGGGAGGCGATCTGCAGCAGATACCCCCGGCTCTCGATCAGCGCCGGCAGGAACGCCCGCCCGGTGACGGCCGATCCGACGAGGTTGACCTCGATGACCCGCCGCCAGGAGTCGGGGGCGGAGTCCACGAACGGCCCGCTGTTGGCGACGCCCGCGTTGGCGACGACGATGTCGACCCGCCCGAACCGCTCCTTCACCTCGGCCGCGACCCGCGTCATCACCTCGTGGTCGGTCACGTCGGCGTGCCAGTAGTGGCTCTCGCCGTACAGCCGTTCCGACACCCGCTTCAGTTCGTCCGGTTCGAGGCCGACGAGCGCGACCTTCACCCCCCGCACCGAGAGCTTGCGCGCGAGGAGTTCCCCGACGCCCCGCGCGGCCCCGGTGACGACCGCGACCCGCCCCTCCAGGGTGCTTCCGTCGCTCATGCGCCCGCCTCCTCCAACTCGTCCCGCCCAGCACGTACGTACATCGCCACCAGCTCGCGTATGCGCGCGGTGACCGCCTCCGGTGCCTCCACCGGCGACATGTGTCCGACCCCGGTCAGCTCGCTCACGCCCACGCAGTCGGGCAGCGCGGCGGCCAGCGCCCGCGCGTGCACCGGCGGGGTCATCCGGTCCGCGGTGCCGACGACGACGGCCGTCGGCACCGTCAACCGCCGTACGCCGTCGTCGAGATCGAGCGAGTCGAGGACGTGCGACCAGGCGTGCCGCACCCTGGCCGGGCAGGCGTGCACGATCCGCGCGCACGCCTCGACCATCACCGGTGACGAACCGGGGCCCATCGTGGCGTACTTGAGGATCCGCCGGGCGATGGGCGTGACCGGCCCGAGCGGCGCCCGGGAGCCGAGGACCTTCCGGGTCAGCCAGGTCCGCAGGCGCCCCGGCCGCAGCGGCACGACCAGCGACTCGGCGACCAGCCTCGAACTGCCCGTGCTGCACAGCAGGACCGCCGCCGCGTGCTCCTGGAAGCCCGGCCGCCCGGCGGCGGCCATCAGGGTCATCCCGCCCATGGAGTGGCCGACCAGCACCGCCTTCTCGCCCGGCGCGAGCGTCGCCGCGAGCACCGCCTCCAGATCGTCGGCGAGGCCGTCCGCGGTGCACGCGGCGGAGGCGGGACTGCGGCCGTGCCCGCGCTGGTCGTAGACGACGACCCGGTGGTCGACGGCGAGGTCCCGGACCTGCGCCGCCCAGTACGCCGTCGAACAGGTCCAGCCGTGCACGAGCACCACCGTGGGCGCCTCCCGCGGGCCGTGCGTCTCGACGTGCAGCCGCGCCCCGTCGGCGGACACGGCCGCCAACTCCCGTACCGCGACGGGCGGCGCGTAGGGCCCGTGCTTCACATGGGTCAGTCGGGTCACGCTCCGGCCTCCACCTTCTCCGTGTCCTTCGCCCGGCCGGCGTTCCTCGTACCCGGCGGGGCCGGGCGCACCACCTCGTACTCGCTCAGATCGACCCGCCGGGTCGCGCTCCTGAACTCGGTGGTCGTGCCCGGCCAGACGGTCGTGTTGCGGCCGCTCGCGTCGAGGTACCAGCTGGTGCAGCCGCCGGTGTTCCACACCGTGCGCTCCATGCGCCGCTGGACCCTCCGGTTCCAGGCGTCCACGGCGTCGGGCCGCGCGTCGAGGGCCACCCGACCGCCCAGCACGTCCAACTGCCGTACGAAGTCGGCCATGTAGGTGAGCTGGGACTCGATCATCAGGATCATGCTGGAGTTCCCGAGCCCCGTGTTGGGTCCGATGATCGTCATCCAGTTGGGGAACCCGGCCGCGGACGCACCGCGCAGCGACCGCATGCCGCTGTCGGCCCAGGCCTCGGCGAGCGTGCGCCCGTCGGCGCCCACCACCCGGTCCGCGATGGGCATGTCGGTGACGTGGAACCCGGTGCCGAAGACGATCGCGTCGGCCTCGGCGGCACTCCCGTCGGCGGCGACGAGCGTGGAGCCGTCGACCTTGGCCAGCCCCGAGGCGATCACGTCGACGTTCGGTCGTGTGAGCGCCGGATAGTAGGTGTTGGACAGCAGGATGCGCTTGCAGCCGATGCGGTAGTCCGGGGTGAGCCGGGCCCGCAGCTCCGGGTCCCCGACCGCCCGCGTCATGTGCCGCTTCGCCAACCGCTCCACCAGGCCCAGCTGGTTCGGCCGCTTGGTGAAGGCCTGCACCTGCAACTCCCGTACGCCCCACAGCAGTCCGCGCCGGGCCCGCGCGGTGAACGGCAACTGCTTGTGCAGCCACCGCTCGGCCCCGCCGATGCTCCGGTCGACCCGGGGCAGCACCCAGGGCGGGGTCCGCTGGAAGAGGGTCAGCCGGCCCACCTCGGGCTGGATCGCCGGCACGATCTGGATCGCGGAGGCGCCCGTGCCGATCATCGCGACCCGCTTGCCGCGCAGGTCGTAGCCGTGGTCCCAGCGGGCGGAGTGGAAGACCTTGCCGGGGAAGGAGCCGAGCCCCGGCAGTTCGGCCTCGGTCGGCACCTTCGGATCGGAGAGCGGCCCGGTGGCGGAGACGACGAAGTCGGCGGAGTACGGCCCGCCGCTGGTCTCGATGTCCCAGCACAGCCGCTCCGCGTCCCAGGCCATCCGCGTCACCTCGGAGTCGAAGCGGAGGTGCGGCCGCAGCCCGAAGACGTCCGCCACATGCTCCAGATAGGCCCGGATGTGCTCCTGCCCGGAGAAGGCGCGCGGCCACTCGAAATGGGGCGCGAAGGAGAACGAGTAGAGATGCGACGGCACGTCACACGCGCATCCGGGATAGTCGTTGTCCCGCCAGGTTCCGCCGACCGACCCCGCCCGCTCCAGGACGACGAAGTCGGTGATCCCCTCGCGCCGCAGCCGTACGGCCGCCCCCAGCCCGCCGAACCCGGACCCGACCACCGCCACCCGCACATGCGGCCCGTTCCCGCCCTTGTGCTCGCCCATCCGGTACCTCCACGCCTCATCGCGTGCGCACACCGCGTTCGCACCTACACGTCCGCGCCAGTAATCACTGGCGCAGTGGGAGCGTAGGGCAGGACCGTACCGATGGGTAGGGGTCGCGCACTCTGGAGTTACCAGCGGTACGACATAGGCTGCCCGAGTGGCAGAAGACGGCGAGCGGCACGAGTACCGCATGGAGGAGCTGGCCGAGGCGGCCGGCATCACCGTACGCACCCTGCGCTTCTACCGGGAGCGGAAACTGATCCCGCCACCCCGCCGCGAGGGCCGCATCGCCTGGTACGACGACACGCACCTGGCCCGGCTGCGCACGATCGCGGCCCTGCTGGAACGCGGCCACACCCTGAGCGGCATAGCGGAGCTGGCCGAGGCCTTCGACGAGGGCCGCGACGTGGGCGACCTGCTCGGCCTCGGCGCACCCACCGAGGAGGTGCCGGTCCGCCTCACCCCCGAGGAACTCGCCGACCACTTCGGCGACCAGGCCACCCCGGAGAACCTCGCCGCCGCTCTCGACCTCGGCTATCTCGGCACCGACGGCGGTGAGATCGTCCACATCAGCCGCCGCCTCCTCGACGTCTCGGCCGCACTGGTCCGCGAGGGCGTCCCCCTCGCCGACGTCCTCTGCGCCGGCCGCCGCGTCCGCGAACACGCCGAGGCCCTCGCCACCCTCTTCACCGACCTCGTCCTCGCCCAACCGGGCCGGACCCCCGAGGACCTCCGCCGCCTGCGCCCGCTGGCGAAGAGCGTGGCGGAGGCGGAACTCTCCCTGGCGCTGGACAGGCGGTTGCGACGAGAGGGCCGGCTTCCGTGAACGTCTGCTTCCTCATGCGTCCGGCATTGCACGCGCGTTCACTCCATCGAGGTACTTACAGGGCATCGCCGGACGCAATCGGGTTCGTGCTCCGAGAGTGAGATCGAAAAGGCCCCGGCGGCTGTGCTACCAGCCCCGGGGTATGGCCGACACTTTCGAGGAGCGTCGACGTGCCCCAGCCTAGCCCTCAACCGTCACAACGGGTTTCTACTCCGCCCCGCCCGCGAGCTCTTGGGGCCGTGCGCCTCAGCAACCTGACAGCAGTGACCACCTCACCCGGCAGGCAGCGCGCTTGCATCCAGCAGTGCGCCGAGCAGCTCGGCTTCGTCCTGACCGCCGAGGCCGCAGATCTCGGGGTGTCAGCGCGCAGGATGTCCCCCTTCGAAAGGCCTGCGTTGTCGCCTTGGCTGCGACGCCCCGACGAATACGACGCCATCGTGTGGTCACACGTGGACCGCGCCGTACGCTCCGTCGCCCACATGTCCGAGTTGATCGAGTGGGGTCATCAGCATTCGACAACACTCGTCTTCGGAATGCCTGAAGAGCGTCAGCCGCTCGTGGTGGCACCGGAGGCGGACGGCGCCGCCACGCGCCGCTGCATGAATCTGGCCTACGCCGCCGAACAAGAGGCTCGCGCCCTGTCTGCCCGCCTCCCGAGCGCCCATGAGGCACTGCGCGCGACAGGCCGATACGGCGGTGGCCTCGTGCCGTTCGGATACAGGAAGGCGCCTCATCCTTCCGGCGTCGGCTGGTGTTTGGCTCCCGACCCGGAGACCGTCACCATTGTTCGCGCGATCGTGGACGACGTGCACTCGGGACGGTCCTTGTCCGCCATCGCCCACCAACTCGAAACCGCGGGTGTTCTGGTGCCGCGTGACCGCCATGCCCAACTACAGGGGCGCCCCACCGGTGGACGACGCCACGGACGCGACTTCGAGCGATTCCGCTGGACGGCGGGCAGTCTGTGCAAGATCCTCAGGACCCCGGCGCTGATGGGCCACCGGGTACACAAGGGAGAGACCGTCCGCGACGCCGAGAACGCACCCGTGCTGATCGGCCCTCCGCTGCTCACCGAAGTGGAGTTCCAGGCCCTTCAGAACGTCCTCGACGCCCGCTCGAAGGGCACCCACCCCAAGCGTCGGGAAACGTCCCTGCTGGTCGGTGTCGCGCACTGCGCCGGGTGTGCCGGCCGCATGTACTTCGCCACACGGAAGGCCTATACGTACGGCGATTACGCCTGCCGTGCCACTGCCCGTGGCACGACCTGTCCCGCGCCCGCAGCGATCCGCGCCAGCTGGCTCGACGAGTACACCGTCAGCCGCTACCGCGAGGTTTTCGCGACGGACGGCGAGGTGACACGAGAGCATCTCCTCAGGGACGGAGTTCGCGTCTCCGTCGCCAAGGGGCGGTCGGGCGGCGGACCTGCTCGGCTGACCGGACCCGAGACCTCCCGACTGACCTTCACCATCAGGTCACGCCCCTGATCTGCCTTACGGCCCGTGCGGGGGTGCGTCAGAGCCGCCACCCCCCACGGGTCGTGGGATCAGTCGAAGACGACTGTCACAGGAGCGTGGTCCGACCACCGCTCCGCATGGCTGGCAGCCCGCTCCACGAACCCCTTGACCGCCCTCCCAGCAAGACCCGGGGTGGCAACGGCGAGGTCGATCCTCCAACCTGCATCGGTGTCGAAGGCCCGCCCCCGGTACGACCACCAGGTGTAGGGCCCCTCGACATCCGGGTGCAGGGCGCGCAGCACATCGACGTACGCCCCGTCCGCCTCGTCGAACACGCGCCCGAGCCATGCCCGCTCCTCGGGCAGGAAGCCGGAGTTCTTCTGGTTCCCCCGCCAGTTCTTGAGGTCGGCGGGCTGGTGGGCGATGTTCCAGTCGCCGCAGACCACCACCTCGCGCCCGTCGGCGGCGGCACGCTCGCGCAGTTCCTTCAGGTAGGCGAGGAACTCGTCCATGAAGCGGACCTTCTCGTCCTGCCGCTCGGTCCCGACCTCGCCGGAGGGAAGGTAGAGGCTGGCCACGGTGACACCGGGCAGATCGACCTCGACGTACCGGCCGCTGCCGTCGAACTCGGCCGATCCGAAGCCGATCCGGACCCGGTCGGGCTCACGGCGGCTGTAGAGCGAGACCCCCGCGCGCCCCTTGGCGGCGGCCGGGGCGTGCACGACGTGCCACCCCTCGGGCTGCCGCACCCCGGCGGGGAGCTGTTCGGGCTCGGCCCGCACCTCCTGCAGGCACACCACGTCCGCCGAGGTCCCGGCGAGCCACTCCACGAAGCCCTTCTTCGCGGCGGCCCGCAGCCCGTTCACATTCACAGAGGTCACAGTCAGCACCCGGGCACGATACCCGTCGCGCCGCGGAGCACCCTGGAGCATGCACATGCATAGATGTACGATGCTTGACATGATTATCCGCCGGGTCCCCTTCGACCACCCCGACGCCGTCAAACTGAACGACGAGGTCCAGGCCGAGTACAGCGTCCGCTACGGCGACGACGGCGACGCCACCCCCATGGACCCGGCCCACTTCGTCCCGCCGGCCGGGCTGTACCTGATCGCCTACGACCAGCGCGGAAACCCCCTGGCCACGGGCGGCTGGCGCAGCCAGGACACCAACGACGAGGGATACCAGGACGGGGACGCCGAGATCAAGCGGATGTATGTGACCCCCGGCGCCCGGGGCCTGGGACTGGCCCGCCGCATACTCGGTGAACTGGAGTCCGACGCCCGGGCCGGCGGCCGCACCCGCATGGTCCTGGAAACCGGCTCCAAGCAGCCCGAGGCCGTGGCCCTCTACACCTCCAGCGGCTACGAGCCCTGCGCGAAGTTCGGCTACTACCGCTTCCACGAACTGAGCCTGTGCTTCGCGAAGCCGCTCCACCCCTGACGCCGGGCCGCTAAACCCCGGTGCCCATCGGAAGGTCGGGCCCCTACGGTGGGCCCGTGAAGAAGAACACCCGCCTTCGCCGCCTCGTCGTGGGCGACACCACCTGGCACTGGACCGTCCGCCAACTCCCCCACCGCGTCACCCGAGGCGACTGCCATCTGAAGCTGTCGCTCTATCCGGGCGGCGCCCGGGGGCGCCGCCTGGTCCTGCTCTTCCGCCCGTCACAGGACCGTGTCGTCTCGAACTGCTACTTCGACTCCGGCGCCCTGGTCCGCCTCTCGGACCACGCCTACCTCAACCTCCACGAGCCCGGCACCGTCCGCCGCCTCCTGGACGCCGCCGCCCCGGACCTCGACCTCCACCCCCGCGCCCACACGGTCGAGAGGGACGGCTGGCCGTACTTCGACGCGATCACGGAAACGGAGGCCCCCCTTCCGGTACCCGGCCGGGCTTCCTCGCCGCGCGGATGACGGGCGGGGAGACCTCTCGGGTTCAGGCCCCGGCATGGATGTGGGACGCCCACAGGGAAGGTGTCGCCGGCAGGCGCCGCCGTAGTGCCAGCACTGCCGCGTGCAGGGCGTACGCCGACCGGTCGGGATCCAGGACTCCGGTGGCGCCCTCCGGTGCAAGGCACGTGTAGAAGGCCTCGGCCACATCGACCGCCGTGTCGTCGACGACCGGCCACAGCGTGCCGATGACCTGCCGGAACCCGGACATCTGGAAGGCCGTCGTCATGTGGATGGCCTCGTCCAGCAGGTGTCCGGCGTGGGAGACAGCGGTGCGGCAGGCGGAGAGATAGGCGAGCCGGGCGTGGTCGAGCCGCACGGTCGCCAGCCTCGCGACCGTGAAGGGCGCCTGCCCGTGGTCCTGGAGGAACAGCAGGCTGTGCGACGGATCCGCGGCGTCGGCGGCGCCGTGACAGGCGAAGTGGGCGATCGAACACCCCGGTAGCCGCTCCAGTACGGCCCCGCTCGTCGCCGGCCCGTCCGCGCCGCCGAGGACCACCCGGTCCGGGAAGTGTTCCTGGAGCACGTCGACCTCGTCCAGCGCCCAGTCGAGCGGCGCGTGCCCGGGTGTCGTGGGCATGGCCACCACCAGCGCCCGACCGGTGACACCGTCCTCGGGAAGCGGCCGCCGGGCGTGGTGCAGGGCACGGACGGTGGGGGTGTACGAGGAGACGACCCGGTCGAGGACGGCCGCACCGGGGACGTCGTGGCGGCCCGCCGCGTGGATCGGCAACGAGCTCAGCGGCCCGCAGGGCACCCACCACAGGCGCGGCGGCGCGCCGTCCCCGCCCGCCCCGTCGTGGCCGAGAGCGGTGAGCACGGGCTCGGCGACGGCCTCCCACAGCTGCCCCAGGATTCCCGACAGCTGACGCTGCGCGACACGGCGCTCGTGCTCGTCCGGTGCCTGGGTCGCGTCGTGCGTGGCGACCCGGAACGCGTCGGCCGCCCGCGCCGCAGCCTCCGGGGTGAGCAGGGGCAGCGGTACGGCGGTGACCCCCGCGCCGGTGAGCACCAGCGCGTCGCTGCGCAGCGCCGCGACGTTGAGGACGACGATCGCGCCCTCCCGGGCCTCCATGAGGAGTTCCTCCGTCGAGGGCGGCAGCCCGAACCCGGCGAATCCGTCCAGCCGCCGCACCTCGGCGAGCACGTCGGCGAGGTCGGCGACGAGCCGGTGACGATCACCGGTGACAGGAACGCCGTCGGGCCCGACGTCCGTGGTGAGCCCGGTCAGCGCGTCCGTCCGTCCTTCCGGCAGGTCGAGGAGGTCGCGCAACGTCTCGTAGCGGGCGGCGAGTTCCGGAGCGCGCCGCCGCAGCCGGGAGAGGTCGCCGAAGGTGTCCAGCGCCTGGCTCAGCATCACTCCCCGGCCCGTCTCCAGCAGCCGCAGCGCACGCAGGGCGCGTTCCCCGGCCGGCCTGCCGGTGTCGTCGAGCGCCCTGGCGGCCGCGTCCGCCGCCAGGTTCTCGAACCGGCCGAGCATGTACTGCTGTTCCCTGCGGTGCAGTTGTCGCGGCGCCACGTACGGGAGCTGGAGCACGGCCGTCTCGTACAGGTCCGCCGCCCGTGCCGGGTCGGACTCCGCGACGAGCTTGCCGCCCTCGACCGCGGCGAGCACCCGCGCCATCGCCGACGCCGTCGTGAGCGCCGCGCCCTCCTCGTACAGGCGCACCGCGTCCTCGAAGTCCACGGTGCTCCCGGATCGCAGGGATCGCAGGTGCAGGGCTTCGGCCAGCGCGAGGAGCACGATCTGCCGGACCGCGTGAGCGTCGCCGGTGTCACGGTGGGCGGCGCGCAGCACGGACACCGCCTCGTCCAGGTCCGAGGCCCGGCCGCCCCGTCGATGCCGATGCAGCAGAGCCCGGCCGAGCACGCTGACGTTCCAGAACCTCCGCGTGCCGCGCGACGGTGCGGCGTCGACCGCCAGGCGGGCCGCGGTGACAGCCGCGTCGAGATCGGCCGCCTCTCCCGTCGCCTCGGCCTTCAGCAGCAGGCTGTTCCCCAGATTCGCGACCATCAGATGCAGCATCGGGTGGCGTGGTGGTGCCGCCTCGACGGCGGCGCCGAAGGTCGTGATCGCTTCGGACAGATCGGCCGACACGCCGGTCTGGGTGCTTCGAGCCTGGAGCATCGCGCCGAGCCCGTTCAGCAGCGCGGGGCGGTGGCTGTGCGCGGGCCCGGCCTCGTCCAGAGCGGCGCGCTGCGCGCCGATCGCCGCGTCGAGGTCCACGGCGGACAGGGTCCGGGCACATCTGGCCATCAGGGCGAGGGCGAGATTGTGCAGGGCCGCCAGACGTTCCGCGTGTCCCGGGGCCAGCGTGCCCAGCGTCGTGCGGAGCGCGGTGATCGCCTCGTCGAGGTCCGTCGCCGAAAAGGTGTGCAACTGCTGGACCAGCAGTGTGCCGGCCCCCGCCGAGAGCCGCGCGGCCATGTCGTGGTGCGCTGCGCCTGAGGCCGCCCGGGTCACGGTACTGCCGCGCTCGGCGGCCTCGGCGAGGTCCGCGGGGTCACCGACGAGCTCGAAGCGGCTGCGGAGGGCGTTCGTCAGCAGCGTCAGCAGCGTGACGTGCTCGGCGCTGTCGACGGGAGCGTGGGCGAGCGCCTCCCGGGTCAGTGACACGATCTCGTCCGGGTCGCCCTCGCCTCGCGACTCCAGGCGGACGTACAACGCGCTCGCCAGATTGTGCAGCGACCTGTTCCGTACGGGCGAACCGGGTGGCCCGACGGCCACGGCCTCCCGCAGGACACCGATCGCCTCGTCCAGGTCGGGTCCGTCTCCCAGCCGGGCGAAGCGCGTCTGCAGCACGGCACCGAGCGAGGCGAGGCATCCGACGTGGGCGGCGTGGCCCTCCGGGGTGGCCGCGAGGGCCGCCCGCAGCACGGTGACGGCCTCGTCGAGGTCCGCGGTGTCCCCCGCGACGGCATAGCGCCGTTCCAGCACCTCACCGAGGTTGGCCAGGGCCATCCCCGGCCCCAGCGGATCGGCCGCCTCCGCCCTGGTCGCCTCGCGCAGTGCCGCCACGGCGTCGTCGAGGTCCGCCCGGTCCCCCCGCTGGTGGAAGCGCAGCGCCAGCGCGCCTCCCAGGTCGCTGAGGCAGCGCCCCCGGTTGCCGTGTCCCTCGGGGAAGTGCGCCAGTGCCTCCCGCGTCAGGTCGACGGCCAGGTCCATGTCCTCCTCCTCGTTCTCCCTGCGGAACCGCTCCAGGAGCGCCGCCGCCAGGTTGCCCAGCCCCCGGCCCTGATCGGGATGTCCGGCCGGTGCCTCCCGCACCGACCGGCGTGCGGCGTCCAGCGCCGCGCCGAGGTCGGCGACCGCTCCGGTGCGCTGGTGGCGGAGCAGCATGACGAAGCTGAGGTTGGCGAGGGGGACGTGCCGATGGGGGTCGCCCGCCGGGGCCAGGTCCACGATGCGCCGCCACAGAGCGACGACCGCCTCGTGCGCGGCCGGGTCGTACGAGCCGTACAGCCGCGCGGTCAGGCCGCTGACGTAGTTGGTGGCCAGGATGACGACGCCGGACGCCACCTCGGGCGGGAGCTCGTCGAGGCCGGACAGGAAGCAGAGCGCGAACAGTTCGAGCGTGGCGGCGGGCGACGGGCTACCCGCAGGGCCCTGCGGGACGGCGGCCGCGGCGGCGCTGAACCAGGGGTGCCCCCAGGGAACGGCCGCCGCGGCGCTGCGCAGCCCGGTGGCGATCTCCAGCAGTTCGGCCTCGCCCCTTTCCTGCCGGCACCGGAGCATCAGCGCGGCACCCAGGTTGTTGAGCCGCACCCCGCGGTGGGGTTCGTCGGAGCCGGTGCGTTCCCAGGCCTGCCGGGCTGCGTCGAGCGCCGCGTCGAGGTCCGCCGGGTCCGCGCTCCGCCGGAACCGGTTCCGTAACGCCAGTCCCAGGTTGGACAGGCACATCGCGTGCCGCGCGGGGTCGGCCGCTGAGGCGTCCGCCGCCCGGCGCATGGCGTCGACAGCGGCGTCCAGGTCGGCGAGGTCGCCGGTCAGCTCGTGACGGGCGCGCAGGACCCCCGCGAGACCGTTGAGGCGTCCCGTCAGCTCGGGGTCCTCCGCCGGGGTCGCCTCGATCGCGGCACGGTGCAGGGCCAGTGCCTCGTCGAGGTCCGCGCGGACGCGCTGCCGGTCGAACCGGGTGTGCAGGGCCACCCCCAGATTGGCGAGTCGCTGCGGTCGCCCGGGGTGGTCGGCAGGGGTCGCTCCCAGCACCCTGCGGCACTGGACGACAGCGGTGTCCAGCAGTTCGGGATCGGCGTCGGCGAGAGTCCGCCGCAGCAGGGCGACGGCCCGGCCCTCGGCGGCGGACGCGATCCCGGAGAGGAGACGGGGCGGCAGGTCGTCGACGCCGGCCAGGAGACAGACCGCGAAGGAGTCCGCCATGGTCTCCAGCTGCCCGTCATCCGGTGTCTCCACGAGGTTCCGCAGCAACAGCGACCAGCCGAGCCGGTAGTGGACCTCGACGTCGTCGCCGTCGACACGGAGCAGTTCGAGGAGGCCCTCGACCACGTCGCGGGCCCTCTCCCGCCAGGCCTCCGAGAGACCGTCCGGCCCCGTGCTCTGCCGCAGCAGCGTGCGTGCGGACGCCAGCCGCCGATCCCGCGCGGGGGGCTCCCCCTCTGTGCACATGTCCGCCGAGACTAGAGCAACTGGACAAGACTCGGGTGGAGTTGACCGAGCGGCCCCGATATCGTCACATCGCCTCCCGAGCGGCCCGACCGACCGGCGGTGTGACACCGATCGACGGGGGGCCGCACCGCCGACCGGAGTTTCCATGACCGACCTGTCCGACCGGAAGGCCCGACGCACGGCCGACGCGCTGGCGTACTTCTGCACCCATGTCGACGAGATCCGTCACCAGTTGCGCGCGGGGCAGAGCGCGGACGACACCGCCGTGGACCGGCTGCTGGCCGCCGCCCGGGACGGTCAGGACGTCGGCACGGCCGTCCGCCTCCTGCACGAGCGTCTCCAGGCGAGCGGCGACGCCCGCGGCCTGTACGGCCGTACACGGGGCCCGAACATCGAACCAGCGGGAATCGGGGTCGCCGGGATCGACGGCGACGATCGTCCCTTGACGGTCCTTCTGTGCCCGCACCGCCGCTGTACCCGCCACGAGTGGCCCGACGCCGACGCGCCCGCGGCCTGCGGTGTCGACGGCACTCCCCTGCTACCGAAGAGCGTCTGACGTGAACGGCTTCCTGACCGAGCTGGGGAAGAGGCTGGCCGAGCGGTGGCTCTCCCTCCTCGTCCTGCCCGGAGCCCTCTTCCTCGGCGTCCTGGCCGCCGGCCGGTTCCTGGGCCATGCGCGCTGGTACGACGTCGCGGCCCTGCCGGACGGTCTCGACGCCCACACCACACAGGCGACGGGGTCCGCCGCACGAGCGGTCCTCCTCCTCACGGCCTTCCTGCTCGCCGCCTCGGCCTGCGGACTCGCCGCGCAGGCACTGGGGTCGCAGGTCGAGCGCGTGTGGTTGGCGGCCGACTGGCCGAACTGGCCGAAGCGCACGCATCCCGCGGTCCTCCGGCTCATCGCCCACCGACAGCGCCGCTACGACGAACGCCGCGAGCAGGTCGCGAGGAGCGCGGCGGAGGATCATGTCCTGGGCGACTCCAGCGGCCCGGCGGGCATGGGCCTCCGTACGGCGGTGGCCCGTCATCGACTGCGCCGGATCGCCGACGCGCGCCCGGTCCGCCCCACTTGGCCGGGGGACCGTCTCGACGCGGTGGACGCGCGGCTGAACGAGCAGCTCGGTGTGGACGTGGCGGCGGTCTGGCCGCTCCTGTGGCTGCACGCTCCCGACACCACTCGCGCGGAGATCACCGCCGCCCGGGACGCGATGCAGCGGGCCACCACGCTGGCGGGGTGGGCGCTGCTGTACCTCGCCGTCGCCGGCGTGTGGTGGCCGGGCGCCCTGGTCTCCGCCGCGATCATGGCCACGGCCTGGCACCGCTTCCGCGTCACCACCGACGCGTACGCCACGCTGGTGGAGGCCGCGACGCGACTTCATGTCGGTGACCTGGCCCGCCATTTGGGTCTGGAGAGCGACGGTCCTCTCACCCGGCGGCGGGGCACCGACCTCACGGCCCATCTCACCGAGGGCCGTCCCTCGACTCGGCGAGACCCGCGCCCACCCACCACCTGAAAACGACCAGAGGCCCGCTCCCCTGACGGGGAACGAGCCTCTGTGATGCGTGGACCTGAGGGGATTTGAACCCCTGGCCCCCTCGATGCGAACGAGGTGCGCTACCGGACTGCGCCACAGGCCCTTGCAACGAGTGAAACTCTAGCATCCCCATCGCGGTGCTTGGAAATCCGTTCCCGGGCGGCCGGAGAGCGGCCCGCGGTCGGTGCCCGGACGGCTCGCGGGCCGCTCATGGCTGGTCAGCGGGGCGGGCGGAGCCGGAGGGCGAGGGTCACTCGTTGGCCGCGCGCGGCCGGTCGCCGTCCTCGTACTGGTCGAAGAGCGGCGTACGCCCCCGCTCGCGGGAGCGGCGCGCGGACGCGGCCCGGCGGGCGTCGGAACGGCCGCCGTCGGGCGCGTCGGCCGCTTCCCCCGGACCGGCGTCGTCCGCGTCCTCCTCGCCGCCGCACTCCCCTTCCGACGCGCGCCCGGAGGCGCTCGGGGAGTTCGCGGGGGCGCCCGACGAGCCGTGCGGGTCGGCGGCGCTGGAGCGCGCGGAACTCCACGCGTCCGGGGCGCCGAGGTCGACCCCGGACGTGGCCCGGGGTGCGACCGGCGCGGTGACGTACGTCGGCAACGGCACCGGGACGGGGTCCCAGCTGTCGCCCTGCCCGGGCCGGCGCTGACGCTCACGCTGCTGGTCGACCCACTCGGCGTGGTCGGTCTGCTCGACGAGGGCCCGGCGGTCGGCCGCGAGCGCGGTCAGGTCGGCCCTGGTCTCCTCGCTCTCGGGTCCGTCCTCCGGCTCGTCGGTGTCCACCGGGTCCGGCGCGGGGCGCCGCCGCTGGGGCTGCCGCTCCCGCAGTCGCTGCGCCGCCGCCTCGGCCTGCCGCCGGTCCATGGTGTACGCGAACCGCTTCCGCTCCTGGCGGCGCAGGTGCGCGATGTAGGTGCTCAGGAGCACCGCCGGTACGGCCGGCGCCCACAGGAAGGCGAGTCCGCCGACCGCCGCGACGACCGTGCCGAGGGTGAAGGCGAGGAAGAGCATCATGGTCGTACGCCGTCGGCGCGCGAGCACCTTCGAGCGCTGGGCGCGCGCCTTGGCCTCCGCCGAGTCATCCCTGCGCGCGCCCGCCGTCTGCTTGCCCGGCCGCTTCGCCCGCGCGGGAGCGGGCACTTGGGCCGCTCCCTGCTTGGCGTTCCCCTGCTTGGCCGCCGGCGCGCCGCCCTGCTGGGGCACCGGCTGCGCCGGTGCGGGGGCGGGGGCCTGCGTCGCCGGTTTCCCCGGCTGCCGCAGCTGCTGGCCCTGCTGCTGGCCCGGCTGCGGTGACTCACCCCGCTCCACCGGCAGTTGTGCCTTCGTGTGCTCCCGGTGCGGGGGCACGGCGAAGGCCCGGACGTCCACCGAGTCGGTGACGCCGTCCGGTTCGGCGCTGGGCTCCCCCTCTTCGGTGGAGCGCGCCCGCAGGTCCTTGGCGTATCGGCGCTCCATCCCCGCCCGGCCGGAAAGCAGCCGGATGGCGGTGCTGAAGCGTTCCGTCGGACGGGCTTCGTTCAGCTCGTCCTGCCTACGGAGCCACATCGGCACCAAGTAGGCGGCCCAGGCCCCGACGATGACTGCGTAGATGAGGCCGCTGCTGCTCACGACTCACACGGTAGAGGGGTTTGCGTGAGGCCATCCGCCAATTGAGCCGGTGTGTCGCACGATCTGGCTGATATTTCGAGCTTTTTTTGTGACCGATCCGATCAGCGGGCCGTCGAGAGCGCGAAATTAACCTGCCGAGAACGTGCCGAGAACGTGCCGACTCGTTCAACCCGATCGTTCAACCGGTCGTCGTCCGTGCATTTTTTTCGAACACGTATTTCATTTATTGCGGCTGGCCGGGCTAACCGGCGTCGGAACCCGCGTTCCTCGCGTTCCGCGCCCGTTCCCGCTGCCAGCGGCCGAGCAGCCCCTCGGGCACCTCTTCGGCGGTGAGCGCGAAGACGAGATGGTCGCGCCAGGCGCCGTCGATGTGAAGATACCGTGGACGAAGGCCTTCCTCGCGGAATCCGAGTTTCTCCACGACCCGTCGGCTGGGCCGATTCTCGGGGCGAATACAGACCTCGACGCGGTGCAGTCCGACGGTCCGGAAGCAGTGGTCGACGACGAGCGCGACCGCTGTCGGCATCACACCCCGGCCGGCCACCGACTCGTCCACCCAGTAGCCGACGTGGCCGGAGCACATGGAGCCCCAGGTGATCCCGGCGACCGTCAACTGCCCGACCAGCCGCCCCTGGTACTCGATCACGAACGGCAGCATCCGGCCCGCGTTCGCCTCCGCCCGCAGATGGCGGACCATCTGACGGTACGTCGGCCGGTGCGCGATGGGACCGCTGGGCGTGGGGGGCGGAATGGTCGCCTCCCAGGGCCGCAGCCAGTCCCGGTTGCGCCGGTTGACCTCGCGCCAGGCCCGCTGGTCGCGCATCCTTATGGGCCGGAGGACGACCTCGCCGTCCACCAGCACCACGGGCCAGGATGGGCTGTTCAGCTCGCACCCCCACGGGGTCTGGAGGGGTCCTCCTCGGCCGGTGAGCCGCCGGGGGCCGGCCTCTGGTGGTCTCCGCCACGGATCTGGTCGACGGCGTGGGTCAGCAGGGGTTCCAGGACGGCCAGGCCGTCCCGTACGCCGCCGGTCGAGCCGGGCAGATTGACGATCAGGGTGCCGCGCACGACTCCGGCGAGGCCCCGGGAGAGCACAGCTGTGGGCACCTTCTGCCGACCGTACGCCCTGATCGCCTCGGGGATGCCGGGGACCTCGTGGTCGAGGACCGCGCGGGTGGCCTCGGGGGTGCGGTCGGTGGGCGAGATGCCGGTTCCGCCGGTCGTCACGATCACGTCGTAGCCGGCGTCGACGCCCGCCCTCAGCGCGGCCTCCACGGGGTCGCCGTCGGGAACGACCTGGGGGCCGTCGACGGCGAAGCCGAACGCCCTGAGTCCCGCGGCGATCAGGGGCCCGCCCCGGTCCTCGTAGATTCCGGCGGCGGCGCGGTTGGAGGCGGTCACCACCAGGGCGGCGTACGGCGCGGTGAGGGCGCCCCCGAGCGGTGGTTCCGCCGGGGCCGTCATGCCCGGCTCCAGTCGCCCGACTTGCCGCCCGTCTTCTCCTCGACGCGGACGTCCGTGATGACCGCGCCCTTGTCGACCGCCTTCACCATGTCGATCACGGTGAGCGCGGCCACGGAGACCGCCGTGAGGGCTTCCATCTCGACGCCCGTGCGGTCGGTGGTCTTCACGGTCGCGCGGATCTCGACGGCGTCGTCCGCGACCGCCAGGTCGACCTTGACGCCCGAGACCGCGAGCGGATGGCAGAGCGGGATCAGGTCGGGGGTGCGTTTGGCGCCCATGATCCCGGCGATGCGCGCGGTGGCGAGGGCGTCGCCCTTGGGCACCCCCTCGCCGCGCAGCAGTTCGACCACGGCCGGCGACACCAGGACCCGGCCGCTGGCGCGGGCGGTGCGCGCGGTCACGTCCTTCCCGGAGACGTCGACCATGCGGGCTGCGCCCGCCTCGTCGATGTGGGTCAGTCGGTCCTGCGGCGTACTCATGGTGGTGTGGCGCTCCCGGTCGGGGCCCGTCGCGGTGCGGCGCGCGGCCTGTTGTGCGCGACACGGTACGCCACCCTCGACGGTTCAGCCGAGCAGGACGACCTCCACCTCCGTACCGGGCTCGACCGACTCGGTGTCCTCGGGGATCACGATGAGCGCGTCCGCGTGCGCGAGGGCGGCGACGAGGTGCGATCCGGCGCCTCCCACGGGGGTGACCTCGCCGTCGACATACGTCCCGCGCAGGTACTGCCGACGGGCCGCGGGCGAGGTCAGCGCCTTGGGGGCCCGCAGGGTCGCCGTGGTCGTCGGCCGGTGGACGTCGTCGAGGCCCATCAGGGTGCGGATGGCGGGCCGGACGAAGAGTTCGAAGGAGACGTACGACGACACCGGGTTGCCGGGGAGCGCGAGGAGCGGGGTGTGGTCGGGGCCGATGGTGCCGAAGCCCTGGGGCTTGCCGGGCTGCATGGCGAGCTTGCGGAAGTCGATGCCGGCGCCTTCCTCGTCCTCGTCGCCGACGGACTCCAGGGCTTCCTTGACGACGTCGTACGCGCCCACGCTGACTCCGCCGGTGGTGACCACCAGGTCGGCGCGGACGAGCTGGTCCTCGATGGTGGAGCGGAGGGTCTCGGCGTCGTCGGCGACGGCCCCGACGCGGTAGGCGATGGCCCCCGCGTCCCGGGCGGCGGCGGTGAGGGCGAAGCTGTTGGAGTCGTAGATCTGGCCGGCGGCCAGGGTCTCGCCCGGCGGGATCAGTTCGCTGCCGGTGGAGAGCACCACCACGCGCGGGCGCGGGCGTACGCGTACCGAGGCGCGGCCGATGGCGGCGAGCAGGCCGAGCTGGGGCGGGCCGAGGATGGTGCCGGCCGCCAGGGCACGCTCGCCGGCCTTGACGTCGCTGCCCTCCGCGCGCACGTGCGCCCGTGCCTCGGCGGCGCGGTGCACGGCGACCTGGCCGGTGGCGCCCTCGGGGCTCGCGCTGCGGGCGCGCATCCCGGAGACGGGTCCCTCGCCGAGGCCGCCGTCGGTCCACTCCACCGGGACGACCGCCTCCGCGCCGGGCGGCAGGGGGGCGCCGGTCATGATGCGGGCGGCCTCGCCGGGGCCCACCCGCGGCTGTTCGGTCTGGCCCGCCGCGACGTCGCCGATCACCGTGAGCACGGCGGGGAACTCCTCGCTCGCGCCCGCGACGTCCGCGACCCGCACCGCGTACCCGTCCATGGAGCTGTTGTCGAACGGCGGCAGTGACACGGGCACCGTGACGTCCTCGACCAGGACGCAGCCCTGGGCGTCGAGGAGTTGCAGCTCGATGGGCTCCAGGGGGCGGACGGTGGCGAGGATGTCCTCCAGGTGCTCGGTCACCGACCAGAGGTGGTCCCGGCCGGTGGTGCGGGTCGCGGCGGTGCTCAATGTGGCTACATCTCCTCGGCTACGTAACTGCGAAGCCAGGTCCGGAAGTCCGGGCCCAGGTCTTCACGTTCGCACGCGAGTCTGACAATGGCACGCAGGTAGTCGCCACGGTCTCCGGTGTCATAGCGGCGGCCCTTGAAGACGACGCCGTGCACCGGGCCGCCGACCTTCTCGTCCGCGGCGAGCTGCTGGAGGGCGTCGGTGAGCTGGATCTCGCCGCCGCGGCCCGGCTCGGTCTGGCGCAGGACGTCGAAGATCTGCGGGGCGAGGACGTAGCGTCCGATGACCGCGTAGTTCGACGGGGCGTCGGCCGGGTCCGGCTTCTCGACCATGCCCGTGACCTTGACGACGTCGCCGTCCTCGGTGGCGTCGACGGCCGCGCAGCCGTAGAGGTGGATCTGCTCCGGCGCGACCTCCATGAGGGCGATGACGCTGCCGCCGTTCTGCTCCTGGACCTCGACCATGCGCTGCAGGAGCGGGTCGCGGGGGTCGATCAGGTCGTCGCCGAGGAGGACCGCGAAGGGTTCGTCGCCCACGTGCGGGGCGGCGCACAGCACCGCGTGGCCGAGGCCCTTGGGGTCGCCCTGGCGGACGTAGTGCATGGTCGCGAGGTCGCTGGACTCCTGGACCTTGGCGAGCCGGTGGGCGTCGCCCTTCTTCTGGAGGGCCGACTCCAGTTCGTAGTTGCGGTCGAAGTGGTCCTCAAGGGGGCGCTTGTTCCGGCCGGTGATCATCAGGACGTCGTCGAGACCGGCCGACGCGGCCTCCTCCACCACGTACTGGATCGCCGGCTTGTCGACCACCGGCAGCATCTCCTTGGGAGTCGCCTTGGTGGCCGGCAGGAACCGGGTGCCCAGACCCGCGGCGGGAATGACAGCCTTGCTGATCCTGGGGTTCGCCTCACTCATGGGCGGAACCATATCCGGCGCCTTTGTGCGGAATCTGTGGCTCCGATGAATTCGTTCTCATATGAGCCGATTACGAAGAATACTGGAGCTACCTGTGGACCGGATGGGACCTGAACCGGAGCTTTCCAAGCGAATGTTGCGACGAGAGCTCCTCCTGATGAGGAGCGGGTTGACACCGGATGACGTCCGGGAAACGACGGGCGCCCTTGCGGGCCGGGCCCTGGATCTGCCCGAACTGGCGCACGCGCGCACGGTCGCGGCGTACGTCTCCGTGGGGAGTGAGCCGGGCACTCTCGCGCTCCTCGACGCACTCCGCGCGCGGGGCGTGCGCGTCCTGCTCCCGGTGCTGCTGCCCGACAACGACCTCGACTGGGGCGTCTACGAGGGAGAGGCCTCCCTCGCGCGCGTGCGCCACGGCGGCCGCATGGAACTCCTCGAACCCGCCGGCGGGCGGCTCGGTCCGGACGCCGTGACCACCGCCGACGTCGTCCTGCTCCCGGGCCTGGCGGTCGACGCGCGCGGGATGCGTCTCGGACGGGGCGGCGGCTCCTACGACCGCGTCCTGGCCCGTCTGGACCGCGCGGGCGCCGACCCGGCGCTGGTGGTCCTGCTGTACGACACGGAGGTGGTCGACCGGGTGCCGGAGGAGGAACACGACCGCCCGGTGCACGCGGTGGTGACGCCCTCGGGGGTACGGCGCCTGACATGACGGTTCCCCGCGTCCCGAAGGAGCGCGGGGAACCGTGCGACCGGCCACGACGGGCCGGCGGCCGACCCGTGGCGGGCGGAGGGACTACGGCTTCAGCAAGAGCGTGTCACTGGTGCTGTCGTCGACCGCCTTGTCCGAGAACGACCAAGTGAGCAGCTCGCCCTTGACCCACTTCTCGGTCTGGTCGGTGTAGTGCGCGTTGTACGCGTGCCCGGAGGCGCCGGTGAGGTTGATCCACTTGGACTTGTCGAGGTCCCCGAGGTTCACCACCATGCGCATCGAGGGCACCCAGACGACCTCGTAGCCGCCCGCCGCGTTCCAGCCGGTGGCGTTGACCGTGCCCTCGCCGCCGCCCAGCTTCCAGGGGCCGCGGTTGAGCATGTACTGGAGGAAACCGGGGCCCTCGGCGCCGAGGGTCTGGTTCTTCAGGAACAGACGGTGCATCCGGCCCCAGCTCCAGCTGTCGATGTCCTTGCCGAGCTTGGCGGTCAGCTCCCAACGGGCGTCCCGCATGGCCCGGTTGAACAGCTCGTCACGGGTGTCGGCGGCCTTCAGGTTGCGGGTCTTCGGCGTGGACCACCAGGCGTTGTCCTGGTCGTCGACGAGCCGGCGGACCACCTCGAACCAGCGGTCGCCGCCGTCCGGCTGCGCCTGGTCCGCGTCGCGCCTGCCGCACTCGCGCACCTTCTGGTCCTCGTCGGCGGGCCCGGTCGTGTCGACCGGCTCGACCGACAGGCACTGTCCCTCGACGCGCAGCTCCTTGGGCAGCTTGTCACCGAAGGCGAGCTTGAGGATGTTGCGCCAGACCGCGTTGAAGTACGCGGCGGCCGCCGAGTCGGCGTCCTGGGTGTAGTCCCAACCCTCCAGGAGCTTCTGCGCCTCGCGGACGTGCTGGTCGCCGACGTCGATCTTGAGCAGCAGCGGCACCAGCAGCTTGGCGATCTCGCTGCTGTTGTCCATCTGCATCTGCCGCATGTCGTCGGTGGAGATCTTGCCGCCACCCTTGATCTTGGACTCGATCAGGCTGGTGATCCGCTGCGCGCGCGTGCCGTAGCCCCAGTCCGAGGTGAGCGTGTACGGGTACTTCTTGTCGACGACGGCCTGGTTGGCGGTGACGATGTAGCCGCGCTCCGGGTCGTACTCGTAGGGCAGTTCGTCCTGGTCGATGTAGCCGGTCCAGCGGTGGCGGGGGTCCCAGCCCGGGGCGGGCAGCGAGCCGTCGCCCTCGCCGCGGGTGGGGATCTTGCCGGGCAGCTGGTAGCCGATGTGGCCCTCGGTGTCGGCGTAGATCAGGTTCTGCGAGGGGACGTCGAACAGGGCGGCGGCCTTGCGGAAGTCGTCCCAGCCCTTGGCCTTGTTCATGGCGAAGACGGCGTCCATGGAGGTGCCGGGGTCGAGCGCGGTCCAGCGCAGGGCGATGCCGTAGCCGTCGCCCCGGTCGGGGGCGTCCTGGTCGACCGTGGCCTTCTTGCCGACCTGGACGAGTTCGTCGTTGCGGTCGGAGAGCAGGGGGCCGTTGTTGGTCGTACGGACGACGATCCTCTTGGACGTGCCGCCGGCGACCTCGATGGTCTCCTCGCGGGTGTCGAAGGGCAGGACCTTGGATCCGTACTGGTAGCCGTCGCCGGTGAGCTTCTCCAGGTACAGGTCGGTGACGTCGACGCCGGAGTTGGTCATGCCCCAGGCGATGTCGGCGTTGTGGCCGATGACCACGCCGGGCATGCCGGAGAAGGTGTAGCCGGAGACGTCGTACTGGCACTTCGCGGAGACGGCCTTGCAGTGCAGGCCCATCTGGTACCAGACGGACGGCAGCGCCGCCGACAGGTGCGGGTCGTTGGCGAGCAGCGGCTTGCCGGTGATGGTGTGGTCGCCGGAGACGACCCAGGAGTTGGAGCCGATGCCGTTGCCGTTCACACCGACGGCCTCGGGCAGGTCCTCCAGGACGTTGTAGAGGCCGTCCAGCTGGGTCTGGAGGGCTCCGGAGCCGGTGGACGTGCCGGCGGTCCCCGTCCCCGTACCCGTCCCGGTGCCCCCGGTGCCCTGTGTGGAGCCGTCGGCGCTCTGCGTCGCCCCCGACCCGTCCGACCAGGTCTCGGTCAGCTCGTCGTACTGACCCTCCTGCACGATCGTCCCGTTGCGGCCGTAGGGGTACTGCGGGTACAGGTCGGCGATCTGCTTGGGGCCGAGGCGGCTGGTCATCAGGGCGCGGTCGATCTCGTCCTGCATGTTGCCGCGCAGGTCCCACGCCATCGCCTTCAGCCAGGCGACCGAGTCGACGGGGGTCCAGGCCTCGGGCTTGTAGTCGTTGGAGAAGCCGAGGGCCGCGTACTCGACGGAGATCTCGTCGCCGTCCTTGCCGGCCAGGTAGGCGTTGACCCCCTTGGCGTACGCGTCGAGGTACTTCTTCGTCTCGGCCGAGAGCGTCTTCTCGTACTCCTCCTCGGCGATCCGGTGCCAGCCGAGGGTGCGCAGGAACTCGTCGTTGTCGACCTGGCCCTCGCCGAACATCTCCGAGAGGCGGCCGGCCGTCATGTGGCGGCGCACGTCCATCTCGTAGAACCGGTCCTGCGCCTGGACGTAGCCCTGCGCCATGAACAGGTCCTCGTCGGAGGAGGCGTAGATCTGCGGGATCCCGTGGCCGTCGCGTTTGACGTCGACCGGTCCCGCCAGACCGTCCAGGGTTATCGAACCCTTGGTCTGCGGGAAGGAGGCGCGCACGGTGGAGACGGACCAGAACGCCCCGTAGCCGACGCCACCGATGATGGCCAGGACCAGGACGATCAGGAGAAGACGGACTTTGCGCCCCTTCTTCCTGCCGGACTTGCCGGACTGCTGGCCGGAGGGGGTGGTGTCGGTGGGCATCGCTGTCCTTGCTGTCCTAACACGAGCGGCAGGTCGGGCTGTGCTTTGTACTGAACGCTGGAGCAACCATAGGCGCAGGGCCCGACACGACTTGACGCGGAGTCGGGAACTGGCGCGGACGACCGTTCGATCCTGCCTGCGCAAGCGTCAAGAAATCGTCAAGAGTTAGGTAAGGTAACGAAGTACTCGCACTGACGTAACCGCAATCGCACGGTTTCCGTGATCGGCTTCGCATGCCCTCGCGCGCGCGTGCCCGCATCCAGTGCTCGGCACCCCACACTCGGAACCACGTGCGGTTCGGCAAGAAAGGTACGGCCCGCTGACTGTCCACGATCTCAACCAGCTCCTGCTCGTCTGCTCGCTCGTCCTTCTCGTCGCGGTCGCCGCGGTCCGGATCTCGTCGCGCAGCGGGCTCCCCAGCCTGCTCGTGTACCTGGGCATCGGCGTCGCCATGGGACAGGACGGCATCGGCGACATCCACTTCAACAACGCCGAACTGACCCAGGTCATCGGCTACGCGGCCCTCGTCGTGATCCTGGCGGAGGGCGGCCTCGGCACGAAGTGGAAGGAGATCGAGCCGGCCCTGCCGGCCGCCAGCTCACTGGCGCTGGTCGGAGTGGCGGTGAGCGTCGGCGTCACCGCCACGGGCGCGCACTATCTGATCGGGCTGGAGTGGCGGCAGGCGCTCATCATCGGCGCGGTCGTGTCCTCCACGGACGCGGCGGCCGTCTTCTCCGTGCTGCGCAAGATCCCGCTCCCCGCGCGCGTGACGGGCACCCTGGAGGCCGAGTCCGGCTTCAACGACGCCCCGGTGGTCATCCTCGTCGCCTCGCTCTCCATGGCCGGACCGGTCGAACACTGGTACGTCCTGATCGGCGAGATAGCGCTGGAACTGGCGATCGGCGCCGCCATCGGCCTCGCCGTGGGCTGGCTGGGCTCCTGGGGCCTCAGGCACGTGGCGCTGCCCGCCTCCGGTCTCTACCCGATCGCCGTCATGGCCATCGCCGTCGCCGCGTACGCCGCCGGCGCCCTCGCCCACGGCAGCGGATTCCTCGCCGTCTACCTGGCCTCCGTGGTCCTCGGCAACGCCAAGCTGCCGCACTGGCCGGCCACCCGCGGTTTCGCCGAGGGCGTCGGCTGGATCGCCCAGATCGGCATGTTCGTCCTGCTCGGCCTGCTCGTCACCCCCCACGAGATGGGTGACGACATCTGGCCCGCGCTCGTCATCGGCCTGGTGCTGACCATGGTGGCGCGCCCGCTGAGCGTCATCGTCGCGCTCACGCCGTTCCGGGTGCCGTGGCGGGAGCAGACGCTGCTGTCGTGGGCCGGCCTGCGCGGCGCGGTGCCCATCATCCTGGCCACGATCCCCATGGTGAGCGGGATCGACGGCAGCCGCCGGATCTTCAACATCGTCTTCGTGCTGGTCGTGGTCTACACCCTCGTCCAGGGGCCGACGCTGCCCTGGCTGGCCCGCAAGCTGCGCCTCGGCGGCTCGGGCGACGAGGCGGCCGACCTCGGCATCGAATCGGCGCCCCTGGAGCGGCTGCGCGGCCACCTGCTGTCCGTCGCCATCCCCGAGAAGTCCCGTATGCACGGCGTCGAGGTCAACGAACTGCGACTCCCCGCGGGCGCGGCCGTCACCCTCGTCGTCCGCGACGGCAAGTCGTTCGTCCCCCTGCCCACCACGGTCCTGCGCCGCGGCGACGAACTCCTCGTCGTCGCCACCGACCCCGTCCGGGACCAGGCGGAGCGCCGACTCAGGGCCGTCGGCCAGGGCGGCAAGCTGGCCGACTGGCTGGGGACGGGCAACGGGGGGTCCCGGCGCTGACCGCAGCTGAGGGGCGGGGTGCGGGTTCCGTCGTCGGGTGCGGGTTCCGTCGTCGGGGGCGGGCTCTGTCGTTACGGGCAGGTTTCGCACCGTTCACACCCTCCGGAACGCGGGGCGCGGCCGCCCATGGTGCTCACTTTCACAGGCGACTCGCCCCGGCCCCCCTGTAGGATGAAGGCGCACTTGATCGGACCAACTCTGTCTGACGCAGAGCTGGCGCGACCGTATGGCGGCCGTCACCCCCCCTCTCGTGGGCCCGGCATCTACCGCAGTGGCGCAAGAGGACAGCTCTCGGCGCCCCCGCACAGGCGCGCTACCAGGCGGCGGAAAGGCACGGCCGTGGCATCCACGGTCTCCTCGAACACCTCGAACACCTCGAAGACGTCCCGTCCGGGCTACGGGCAACTGCTGCGCACCCGTGGCGCGTGGACGTTCCTCCTGCCCGGCTTCGCGGCCCGCCAGCCGTTCGCGATGCTGACGCTCTCCATCGTGCTGCTCGTCCAGCACACCACCGGCTCGTACGGCGCGGCCGGTGCCGTGGCCGCCGCGACCGGCGTCTCCATGGCCCTGTTCGCCCCCTGGAGCGGCCGTCTCGCCGACCGGCACGGCCAGCGGGCCGTCCTGATCCCCGGCATCCTCGTCCACGGCGCGGCCGGCCTCTCCCTGACGGCGCTGGCCCTGATGGACGCCCCCCTGTGGGCGCTCTTCGCCGCCGCCGTGCCCACCGGTGCCTCGGTGCCGCAGATCGGCCCCATGGTGCGCGCCCGCTGGGGTGTCAAGCTCCAGGACTCGCCCCTGATGAGCACCGCGGCCGCCTTCGAGTCCGTCACCGACGAGCTGACCTTCGTCCTCGGCCCGCTGCTCGCGACCGCGCTGTGCACCGCCGTGCACCCGGCCGCCGGCCTGCTCACCGAGGCCGCGCTCACGCTGATCGGCGGCCTGCTGTTCGCCGCGCAACGCGGCACCCAGCCCCGCGTCGTTCCCGTGGCCCACGCGCGCGTGGAGCGGGTTTCCGCCCTGTCCGTCCCCGGAGTGCGCGTCCTGATCGTCACCTTCCTGGGCATCGGCTCCGTCTTCGGCGGCATGCAGGTCTCCCTCGCCGCCTTCTCCCAGTCGATCGGCGAGCCCGGCCTGAACGGTGTCCTGTACGGCGTGTTCGCCGCCGGCAACATGCTCTCCGGCATCGTCTGCGGCGCGATCGCCTGGAAGACGGCCCCGCAGCGGCGTCTGGTCATCGGCTACACGGCTCTCGCGCTGGTCGCCTCCGCCCTGTGGACCGCCGACTCCGTGCTCGTCCTCGCCGCTCTCGGCCTCCTGGTCGGAATGTGCATCGCCCCCGCCCTGATCACCGGCTACACGCTGGTCGACTCCCTGGTCCCGTCCGGTGCCCGTACGGAGGCCTTCACCTGGCTGACCGGCGCGGTCGCGCTCGGCCAGGCGGCCGCCGTCACGGCCGCCGGTCAGCTGGAGGACAGGCTGTGGACCGGCGCCGGATTCCTGGTGCCGGCGGCCGGTACGGCACTGGCCCTGGCGACCCTGTTCGCCCTGCGTACGCGGCTGGTGGGCAGCCCTCGCAGCCGTACCGTCGCGCGTGTCGTCGGTCACCGAGTGCCGGTGACAGTGGACTGATCCCCGGGGAATAGGTCACTATGGACCGTCGTTAGCACTCATCGAGTGAGAGTGCCAGGAGGAAGACCAGTGCCGACGTACCAGTACCAGTGCACCGAATGCGGTGAGGGCCTCGAAGCGGTGCAGAAGTTCACCGACGACGCCCTGACCGAGTGCCCCAGCTGCAATGGCCGCCTCAAGAAGGTGTTCTCGGCGGTCGGCATCGTCTTCAAGGGCTCCGGTTTCTACCGGAACGACAGCCGGGGCTCGTCGTCGAGCAGCAGCCCGGCGACGTCGAAGTCCTCGTCGTCCTCCTCGGACGCGAAGTCCTCGACGACCGCGTCCTCGTCCTCGTCGTCCTCCGACGCGAAGTCGTCGTCCTCGGGTTCCTCCTCCACCAGCAGCAGCACCTCGGCCGCGTAGCACCTCGCCGCGTAGCGCTTTCGGCCGCATCGCGTGTGCGGCCGGGTGATGCTCGCGCCGCGTAGTGCTTTCGTCACCTGGCATGTGGCCGCGTGATGCTCGCGCCGCACCGCGAGCGCTTCCGTCCAGGACCCTGCCGTCGCACGACGACCTGCGGGGTCCTCGGGTTTTCCGGGCCCGGTTAGGGTGCGGGCATGGCGAACACGGAGCACCTGGTGGCGAGCGGGACCGGCACGGCGGGCGGCACGGCAGCGGCGGGACCGGCCGAGATCGGTGTCATCGGAGGGTCGGGGTTCTACTCCTTCCTCGACGACGTGACCGAGATACAGGTCGACACCCCCTACGGACCGCCCAGCGACTCCCTCTTCCTCGGCGAGATCGCCGGACGCCGCGTCGCCTTCCTCCCGCGCCACGGCCGCGCCCACCATCTGCCGCCGCACCGCATCAACTACCGCGCCAACCTGTGGGCGCTGCGCTCCGTCGGGGCGCGCCAGGTGCTCGGCCCGTGCGCGGTGGGCGGTCTGCGGCCCGAGTACGGACCGGGCACGCTCCTCGTCCCGGACCAGCTCGTGGACCGTACGAAGTCCCGCACCCAGACGTATTTCGACGGCCTCCCCCTGCCCGGCGGCGCCGTCCCCAATGTCGTCCATGTCTCGCTCGCCGACCCCTACTGCCCCGTCGCCCGCAAGGCGGCCCTCGAAGCGGCACGCCGGTGCGACTGGGAACCGGTGGACGGCGGCACCCTCGTCGTCGTCGAGGGCCCCCGCTTCTCCACCCGCGCCGAGTCCCTGTGGCACCAGGCCCAGGGCTGGTCCGTGGTCGGCATGACCGGCCACCCCGAGGCCATCCTCGCCCGCGAACTGGAGCTCTGCTACACCTCCCTGACCCTCGTGACCGACCTCGACGCGGGCGCCGAGACCGGCGAGGGCGTCTCCCACGAGGAGGTCCTCCAGGTCTTCGCCGCCAACATCGACCGCCTCCGGGGCGTCCTCTTCGAGGCGGTCGCCGCCCTGCCGCCGAACGACGGCCGCGACTGCCTGTGCACGAAGGCACTGGGCGGGATGGACCCCGGGTTCGATCTGCCGTGACGGGGTGACCACACCGCCCGGCCGGGGTGGGGGCGGTGTGGGGTGGGGCGAAGTACGGGGTGCGTGGTGCGTGGTGCGCTGTGTGCGGCGCGCTGTGTGCGGCGCGCGGTTCGCAGTGCGGAACTCCTCGTTCGGGTGGCGGGGTTCTCCACAGTCGTCGAGTGGTCCACAGGCCCCAACCGGCTCCGCCGCGAAGCCTCATCGTGGGACCGCAAGCCGATCCCACACCGCAGGTGGTGACCCCATGTCCCGTCCCTCGTCCCCCTCCACGTCCCCGTACGCGTCCCCCTCCACGTCCCCGTACGCGTCGTCCTCGACGTCCGCGCACCCGTCCTCCCCCACATCCACCCGCCTCCCCTCCTGGGCCGCCGGCCCACCCGGCACCGATGCCCCTCCCACCTGCGAGGTCCCGCACTTCGCCCCACTTCGGGTGAGCGGTGGAGCACATCGGCTCCGCCGTCTCGCCCGCTGCCGACGGCGTGCCATGGCCGCAGGTCTGGCGGTGACCGCCGCCGCCCTGTTGGCGACAGGCGCGGGCCCGAGGGACGCGGGACGGGTCAGGGGCCACCCGGTGGCCGACCCGGTCCCCGAACGCTCCGCCGCCGTGGGCACGGTGACCGCCCCGGTGCGCATCGCCGACGGCGCGACGGTCCGGCTGCTGCGTCCCGGTGACCGGGTCGACGTGATCGCGGCCGAGGAGTCCGCGACGGGCGGCGCCGGGAGGGTCGTCGCCCGGGGCGCCCGCGTCTCCCAGGTGCCCACCGCCGACACGGCCGAGAGCGGAGCCCTGGTCGTCCTGACCGTCCCCCGGCGCACGGCGGCCCGGCTGGCCGGCGCGGGCGCCACGTCCCGCTTGGCGGTGACCCTGTGGTGACCGCGCCTCCCACCGCCGGGCCTCGCCCGTCAAGTCCCACGATGGAGGGACCCAGTTGGGTACTCGGACCCGGCCCTGACGTAGGTTGCGGAGTCGTTTGTTCCACAACCAGCGCAGAGAGGCCTCGTGGTGAGCGAGAAGAAGGATCCGAGCGTCTGGGAGGGCTTCAAGGCCTTCCTGATGCGGGGGAACGTCGTCGACCTGGCCGTCGCCGTGGTCATCGGCGCGGCCTTCACCAACATCGTCAACTCGGTGGTGAAGGGGGTCATCAGCCCGCTGGTGGGGGCGTTCGGCACGAAGAACCTCGACCAGTACCGCTCGTGCCTGAAGGACCCCTGCACGGTGGCGGCCGACGGAACGGTCACCGACGGCGTCGCGATCCTCTGGGGCACGGTGCTGAACGCGACGCTCACGTTCGTCATCACCGCGGGCGTCGTCTACTTCCTGATGGTGCTCCCCATGGCCAAGTACCTGGCCCGCCAGGAAGCCCGCCGCAAGGCGAAGGAGGGCGCGCACGAGGTCATCGAGGTGACCGAGCTGGAGGTCCTGAAGGAGATCCGCGACGCCCTGGTGGCCCAGCGCGGCTCGGGCCACGACCGCACATAGCTCGGCCCTGTCAGATGTGGTGGGGCGGCTTCTCGTCGAGGAAGCGCTTCAGGTCGGCCGCGCTGTCGCCGCCGTCGCCGGACCGCTCGCCCCACCCGTGGTCCGTGTCGTCGGACGACGGCCGGCTGAGCGGGTCGTCGAAGACCAGCGCGGCCTTGGGGTCACGCGGTTCGGAGCCGGGGGCGGGAGCAGTACTCATGCCTCCAGAGTACGGCCCCGCGCCCGGACGACCTCCGGCGCCGGCGCCTCCCCCGGCTTCTCCTCACCCGCCCCCGGCCCGTCCGCGCACATCCTCGGTCCACCCCGGCACCGGTGAACACCTGAGCGAGAATTCCACCGGGATCTCTGGTGTGCTTGGCCCCATGACGCCACGTTCCACGCCCCCGCCTCCCTCGGCTCCCGGCCCTTCCTCCGGCACAGCACGGGCGCCGGTGCGCAGGCTTGTCGCACGGGGCCGTGGGGAGGAACACCGGGTCGCCTCGCCGCTGGAGCTCTTCTTCGACCTGTGCTTCGTCGTGGCCGTCGCCCAGGCGGGCGTCCAGCTGGTCCACTCCGTCGCCGAGGCACACGCCGCCGAGGGCATCCTCAACTACGCGATGGTCTTCTTCGCGATCTGGTGGGCCTGGATGAACTTCACCTGGTTCGCCTCGGCCTACGACAACGACGACGTGCCCTACCGGCTGGTGACCCTCGTCCAGATAGCGGGCGTACTGGTGCTCGCCGCCGGGGTCGGCCGGGCCTTCGAGGACCACGACTGGACCCTGGTCGTGCTCGGCTACGCGATCATGCGGCTGGCGATGACCGCGCAGTGGCTGCGGGCCGCGCGGACGGCGGCGGACGCGGAACGGGTCACGGCCCTGCGCTACGCGGGTGGTGTGGCGCTGTGCCAGATCGGCTGGCTGGGGCTGCTGGTCCTGCCTGAGCCGGCCAGACCGTGGCTGTTCCTGGTGATGGCGATCGCCGAACTGTCCGTCCCGCTGTACGCGGAGAGAGGCTTCCAGACGTCCTGGCATCCCCATCACATCGCCGAGCGGTACGGCCTGTTCACCATCATCGTGCTCGGCGAGACGATCCTGGCGGCGACGGTCGCGGTGAAGTCGGCGGCGGACGAGAACGACGCGTTGGGCGAGTTGCTGCCGATCGCGGTGGGTGGGCTGCTGATCGTCTTCTCGGCGTGGTGGATCTACTTCACCGTTCCCATCCACGGTCATCTGCGCTCCAGCAAGGAGAGCTTCCTGTGGGGGTACGGCCACTACCTGATCTTCGCGTCGGCCGCCGCGATCGGCGCCGGTCTGGAGGTCGCGGTGGAGGAGACGGTGCACAAGGCGCACATCTCCACCCTGGCCGCGTCGTCGGCGGTGACGCTGCCGACGGCGCTGTACCTCATCTCCGTGTGGGCGCTGCACGCCCGCCACTACAAGGTGGGGACGGCACAGCAGACCGTGCTGCCGCTCGCCGCGCTCGCCGTGGTGATGTGCACGTTCCTCGGGCACTGGGCGGTGCCGGCGGCGGGCATCGTGGCGACCGTGACGGTCGCGGTCGGGGTGGTGCTCACCGCCCGTGGCCACGGCACTCCGCACGCCCACGGGGCAAGGGAGCAGGAGCAGGCCCCCAACACCAGGGGTACTCATGGCAGTTGACGCGTTGACCGATGTGTCCGGCCTGCGGGTCGGGCATGCCACCCGGATCGGCGAGGGCTGGCTCACCGGCACCACGGTCGTGCTGGCTCCGGAGGGCGGCGCGGTCGCGGCCGTGGACGTGCGCGGCGGCGGGCCCGGCACCAAGGAGACGGACGCGCTCGACCCACGCAACCTGGTGCAGAGGGTCGAGGCGGTGGTACTGACCGGCGGCAGCGCGTACGGGCTGGACTCCGCGTCGGGCGTGATGGCCTGGCTGGAGGAGCGCGGACGGGGCGTGCGGGTCGGCCTGGACCCGGCGCACGTGGTGCCGGTCGTGCCGGCCGCCTGTGTCTTCGACCTGGGCCGGGGCGGCGACTTCAGGGCCAGACCCGATGCCGCCGTCGGCCGGGCGGCGGTGGATGCGGCGGACGCGAGCGGGCCCGGGGCGCCGGTGGCGGAGGGATGTGTGGGGGCGGGGACAGGGGCGACGGTCGGGCTGCTCAAGGGCGGCGTCGGCACGGCGAGCACCGTGCTGGACTCGGGGATCACGGTGGCCGCGCTGGTGGTGGCCAACGCGGCGGGATCGGTGACGGACCCGGAGACGGGGGTGCTGTACGGGGAGTTGTTCCAGGGGCGTGCGAGGTATCCGGCGCCGGAGGTGCACGAGAGTGCGCGGCGGCGGATCGCCGAGACGGCCGCGACGAGTCCCCCTCCCCCGATGAACACCACGCTGGCCGTGGTCGCCACCGACGCCGACCTCACCCGCGCCCAGGCCCAGAAGCTGGCCGGCACGGCACACGACGGCATCGCCCGCGCCGTGCGCCCCGTGCATCTGCTCAACGACGGGGACACCGTGTTCACCCTGGCGACGGGCGCGCGACCGCTGCCACCGCAGGCCGGCCCGCTCGCCCTGAACGAACTCCTCGCGGCAGGAGCGGACTTGGTGACCCGCGCGATCGTACGGGCGGTACGGGCGGCCGAGTCGGTGGCCGGTCCGGGCGGAGCGTGGCCTTCGTACGGGGAGTTGTACGGGAGGGGTTGAGGGGCGGAGGGGTGAGGGCGGGGGCCCGTTGCGTGGCAACGAGGGAGGGAGGGGAGGGGCCCGGGGGGGAGGGGAGGGGGAGGCCCCCCGGAGGTTGCGGGGCCCTGGGCGGCCGGTGGTTTCGGTCGGGTCGCTGGGAGCGATTGTCCCGGTTCTGTCACGTGATGCGCTGAGGCGGGGGTCGCGGGAACCCGCTCGGCCGCCGTTCGCTCTATGTCCACGTACCGGAGCGGATGACGTGGATCGCCTAGAAGCGAAGAAGCTGGAGCAGATCGTGACAAGGCCGAAGATTGCTGTACGGCGGGCACTGGGGACCTGTGCCGTGCTGGTGGTCGGTGCGCTGACCCTCACCGGCTGCGGCGGCGACGCCCAGGCCGACAACAAGAGTGATGGCAAGGGGACTTCGGCCGAGGACACGGCGGCCCGGATCACGATCTCTGCGAAGGACGGTTCGACGGGCGCGTCCATCAACGCGACCGGGGTGAAGGTCAGCGGCGGCAAGCTGACCGAGGTGGAGATGACCGTCGCGGAGGGCGGCGAGGCCGTGGCGGGCGAGATAGCCGCGGACGGGCGGTCCTGGAAGCCGAAGGAGCAGTTGGAGCGGGGCACGAAGTACCGGATCTCGGCGACCGCGAAGAACGCCGAAGGCAAGACGTCGGCCGCCAACTCCATCTTCACGACCGTGTCGACGGCCAACAGCTTCATCGGCACCTACACGCCGGACAACGGCACCACGGTGGGGGTGGGGATGCCGGTGTCGTTCACCTTCGACAAGGCGATCTCGGACCGCAAGGCCGTGCAGTCGCACATCTCGGTGACGTCGAGCAGCGGGCAGGAGGTGGTGGGGCACTGGTTCGGGGAGCAGCGGCTCGACTTCCGGCCCGAGGAGTACTGGAAGGCCGGGTCCAAGGTCACGATGAAGATCGATCTGGACGGCGTGGAGGGCGCGAACGGCGTCTACGGGGTGCAGGACAAGACCGTCACCTTCACGGTGGGCCGGTCGCAGGTGTCCACGGTCGATGTGAACACCCAGACGATGACGGTCGTGCGGGACGGAAAGACGATCAAGACCGTGCCGATCTCGGCGGGCAGCGCCGCGACCCCGACGTACAACGGC
Source organism: Streptomyces gottesmaniae (assembly GCF_031845845.1). Taxonomy (NCBI): domain Bacteria; kingdom Bacillati; phylum Actinomycetota; class Actinomycetes; order Kitasatosporales; family Streptomycetaceae; genus Streptomyces; species Streptomyces gottesmaniae. The sequence continues at coordinate 11,705 of NZ_JAVRFJ010000056.1, read as the reverse complement.
CAGATGGTGATCTCGGAGAAGTTCCGGCAGACGCGGATGAACGGGTCGACGGTGGGCTTCGGCGGTGAGTACGACATCGCGGACGTGCCGAACGCGATGCGGTTGACGACGTCGGGCACCTTCGTGCACGGCAACTACTGGTACAGCCGGTCCAACCCGCCGTTCGGACGGCAGGGCACCAGCCACGGCTGCGTCGGTCTCGCGGACGCCCAGGGCGCGAGCAGCGACACGCTCGGCAAGTGGTTCTTCGACAATTCGCTGATCGGTGACGTGGTGACCGTCAAGAACTCCCCCGACAAGACGGTCGCGCCGGACAACGGCCTGAACGGCTGGAACATGCCGTGGAGCGAGTGGACGGCGGGCGACGCCATCTGACCATGTCGTTCCGGTAGTTCGTCGGGCCGCGCGGGAACCAACCGCGCGGCTCCGGCGTTTTAGAGGCGTACGTTTTCTCGGTTCCCGGACATGATGTCCGACCGAGGGGCTACGGTATGCACCCACAAGGTGACATGCAGCAACGCCGGGAGAAACCTTGAGCGTTCCGTACGAGACGGCAGCGTACGAGCCACCCGAGTCGCCCGAGTCTCCTGAGGAGCACCTCGCGCGACTCCTCGGCCGCGCCCTGAACTCCTTCGAGCTGCCCGACGAGACGATACGGCAGCTCGACTGCGCCCTCGCGCACGACAGCTCGCTGCACTCCGCGCACTACAGTTCGGGGCTGCACCGGGCGACGTACCGGCACACCTGGCTGCTCGCCGACGGCTCGGCGGTGACCTTGTGGGAGCTGGTGCACAACACGGTGCCCGGCAGCGACACCCAGCACGAGGTGTACACGGACGACGAGGAGCTGCGGGCCGCCACCGCGCGGTTGCCGCTGCCGTCGGACGCCCCCGACTTCGAGCTGCCGGTCACGGTGGAGCTGGCGGCCTTACCCGAGCCGCGTCACGAGTACATGCCGGACGACTCGGCGGATCACGCCCGTCGGCTGCTGCGGCGCGCGGAGAACCCGGACCCGCCCGGGGACGAGCTGGCCACGCTGCTGCTGCGGACGGCGTTCGCGCACGAGATCACCCAGGCCTTCGGCCGCCCGCACCGCCCCGCGCGCCGGGGTCGGCCCGGCCTCAGCTTCTCGCTCTACGAGCACGCTTTCCTGCTCACCGACGGGCAGGAGATCTCCCTCTGGGAGGTCGAGCACACGGCCACCCCGGACGGTCGCCACATGTGCGAGGTGTACGTGTCGGAGGACGCGGCCCGGGACGCGATGGAACGCCGGGCGGGGACGCTCGGCTGACCGACGCCCGGCTGGGACGCTCGGGACCGACGTCCGGCGGGGACGCTCGGCTGACCGGAGGCAGGCGTCTCAGGCCAGGCGGTCGTCGCTGAACTGGCGGGCCAGGAAGGCGAACGCGTCCTGTTCCGCCGGGCTCAGCTCCACGTGTTCGACGTGGGGGCCCTTGCGGCGCTGATGGGGCAGACCGCGCAGCCGCTGTCCGCGTCGGCGGGCCAGGTCGCCGAAGCGGCCTTGGTGGATCTCGCGGTCGCGGCGCAGTACCCGCACGAGCACAGCGACCCAGATGACCGCTGCGAGGGCGAGGGCGGCCCCGCCGAACAACTGGAGTATCGACACGTGCTCAGGCATGCCGTCCAGTAGACACCACCGGGTGGGACTTTGAGCCCGGACCGTGACGTATCTCGCAGGTGCGGCTTACGCGTCACACCGGTTGTAAAGGCGCCCAAAGGGACGCACGGGGCGGAAACGCGGACGGCCGCGGGCCCCCCCCCGGGGGGGGGGGGGCCCGACGGTGCCTCATGGGTTCTCGGGCGGTGTGGGTGCTCCGCTAGGAGGCGTCCCGTACCGTGCCGGTGAACTCCGGGCCCTCGACCGGCGCTCCGTCGGCGTCGTAGGTCCACAGGAGCAGGCGCAGCGACTCCGTGTCCTCGCCGAGTTGATCGGTGACGGTGGGCACGGGCACGTCGATGCTCAGGCCGCCCGCGGGCACTTCGGACATGAGCAGCGCGCCGTCCGACAGAGCGGACAGGGGGCGCTCGGGATCCGGCGAGGCCCCGAAGGTCTCCTCCAGCCACGTCGCGGGGACGTCCTTGGTGGACAGCTCGGTCCCGTCGGGGACGGGCAGCAGTTGCAGATCCGTCCACGTGACGACGTCGGCGGCCGCGGAGAGGCTGATCCGCCAGACCAGTGGCCGGCCCTCGGTCACCTGGTCGGCGACCGGCGTCACGGTCACCGTGGGCTGGGGGTCGTCGTTCTGCGCGGTGACGCCGCCCAGGTAGGAGCCGACCAGGGCGCCGCGTACGGTCTTGACGGCCACCCGGTGGAGGTCGTCGGCGCCGTAGCGGGTGTTGCCCTCGACCGTCACGGGCACGTCGACGCGGGTGCCCGCCCGGACCTCCACCGTGCGCGCGACCGGCTGGTCGCTGCCCGGCTCGTCCACGAACAGCCGCACCTCGCCGCTGCCCGACCCGGAGACCTGCACCGGCACCTGGTAGGTGCGCGTGCCGGAGTCGCCCTCCTTGACGGTCAGCGCGCCGACGTCCACGCGCGCCAGCCGCGCGGGCTCGACGACGGGGGTGCCGGGGCGCCAGCCGTGGGCGTCCACCAGCCAGGCCGTCCCGGACCCGGTGCGCGGGGTCAGGTGGAGGGTCCTGACGTGGCCGAGGTCGATGCGCTCGCGGGTCTCGGCGGACAGGGGCACGCGGACCTCGCGCGCCCAGTAGGAGGAGGTGCGGGAGGTGCCCGGCAGACCGTCGACGCCGACCCGGCCGAGGTCCGCCCGCTTGCCGGCGGTGTCGGTGAGGGCGATGTCGAGCTCGGTGCCGGTGGTGTTCGGCGGGACGATCACACGCAGGCTCAGCGACTTCGCGCCGGACAGGGAGACCGGCCGGGCGGGGCTGAGCTCGGTGGCGGTGCCGGCGCGGCTCCAGTTCATGGCCAGCGCGTACCGGTCCGGCTCCTTGCCGGGCGACACCCTGCGCCACTGGGCGAAGTGCGGTGAAGCGGTCCTGAGTTCGGGGTCCAGGCAGGAGACGTCCGGGTCCGGGTCCACCTGGGCGCACAGCCGGCCGCCGCCGACCGTGGCGGAGGGAGCCGGAAGGAAGGCACCCGAGCGGGCGGCGCCGACGGCGTGGGTGAGCACGCGGGCGGTTCCGGCGGAGGCGGCACGCACGGAGGAGCCGTCGAGCAGTGGGCGGGCCCGGTCGTCACCGGCGACGAACAGCCGGGCCGCGGCGGCTATGTACGTCGAGCCGGCCTTCTGCTGCTGCTCGGCGGTGAGCCGGGTGGCGGTGCCGGGCGAACACAGCGGGTCGTGCTCGTCGCCACCGTAGGAGAAGTCGTCGTCGGCCGGGGCCGTGGCCTGGCCGGGGGTCCACTCGCTGTTGAAGTAGTTGTGGTTCGCGCCGGTCATGTAGACCGCGCTGTGCAGGGCCCTGCCGCGGCTGACCCCTCGGGTGCCGTCGACATAGAGCTCGCCCTGAAGGTCGATGACGTCTCCGTCGCAGCCCGGCAGGATCGTCACGGACGGCACGTCGGGTGCGGGGTTCTGGCCGAAGATCGTGGGGCCTATGAGGACGGTTCCGCGTATCGTCCAGCGGGTTTCGCCGTGGTGGCCGTCCTTGTCGGCGGGCGGCGGGGTGAGACTGTCCAGCGCGGCCCTGTCGGCGCCCTCACCGCCACGGGAGTGGCCCACCAGCAGCACCCGGCCGAGGTCGGCGCCGGGCGCCCGTCGTACGACCTCCGGGGCCGTGGACGGGTCGGCGGCCCAGTCCGCCCAGTGGGCCAGGTGCAGCCGTATCAGCGAGGAGCGGGCCTGGGCGCCGGCGTCGTCGGCCTGCCAGTCCTGGGCGTTGATCGAGTTGGCCGAGATCGAGACCGTCACATAGCCCTGGGAGGCGAGGAGTCGCTGGTCGTGGAGATAGCCGCGGTAGCTCGGGACGGACTCGTGGTCGGCCGGGCACGGCCACTCCAGGGTCAGGTCGTCGCCCTTGAAACAGGTGGCGTGGCGCCCGTGGAGGAACAGTGCCAGCGGGCGGCTGCCCGGGGCGTCCTCCGGCGCGACCACCACGGCCTTCATCTCGACGTCGGTGTCGTAGCCGGGCAGGTGGACCGACGGCAGGGAGTACTCGCCGCTGGTCGTACGGTACGAGCCGGGCACGCCGGGGTCGACCTCGTTCACGGCCGCCGCGCGGGGCAGGCGTGACGGGTCCGACGAGTCGTCGAGTTCGCGGCGCTCACGGGCCGCGTCTTTCGCTCCGGCCGCGTCCAGACGGCGCCCCGCGGCCTCGACCCGCAGGTCGTCCGTGCTGCCGAGGCGCACCCCGTCGAGCGGCAGCCGGAAGGTGCGCCCGTCCGGGGCGGGTCTCGGGGTGCCCAACAGGCGTTCCCCGCTGCGGAACTCGACCTGGGCGTCGCCCACCGGCACCCTCTCGGGCGCGCGCCACACGAGCTCTGCGGACTCCCCGACACCGCTGGTCAGCCAGCCTTCGGGAAGTCCCGGAGACGCGGGGGCGGACGGCCGCCCGGGCTCCGGTTCCGGCGCCGCGAGTGCCGTCCCCGGCACCGCCAGCGCCACCGCGAGGGCCGCTGTCACAGCGGCCACCACGCGCGAGACACGGATCACTTGTTCTTCCTCCTGATGGTCGGTGCCCCGGGAACCCCACGGGCCCCGGGCTCCCCCGGCGCACCCAATGCAGCACATCCGATCGCCCTGTCACCTCTTCGCACAGCATTCGCACAACTTCCGCCCGCTGTGCACATCAAGTGGCTTGTATCCAGGGGCTGTTGGGACGAGAACAGGCCAACGCCCTTGTGGTGAGGGTCGTTCCTCGTCCGGGGTGCGTCGCGTGAACTCGTGCCTGTCGGCCGAGGCCCGCCGGCCGGGACCGATCTGCCGGGACCCCGCTCTCCGGGGCCCCGGCAGACGGTCGGCCTCACTTCAGGTGACGGTCCAAGAACCGGCAGCCGTCCTCCAGTTCGAACCACGGGGTGCCGGTGTGCCCGCCCGGATTGGCGTGCAGCGTCTTCTCCTCGCTGCCGAAGGCGTCGAACAGGTCCAGGGCCCGTTGCCGTGGGTTCCCCTCGTCGTCCCACTGCAGCAGGAGCAGCAGCGGAACGGTGACCTGCCGGGCCTCCTCGCGCTGGGCGCGGGGCACGTACCCGCCGGCGAAGAAGCTCGCGGCCGCGATGCGTGGCTCGACCACCGCCAGCCGGATGCCGAGGGCGGCCCACCCCCCGGAGTACCCGACCGGGCCGCCGATGCCGGGCAGTTCGAGGAGGGCGTCCAGGGTGGTCCGCCAGTCCGGGACCGCGTTCTCGACCAGTGGGCCGATGAGGGACTCGAAGATCTCGTCGACCGGCTCGCCCGCCCGCATCGCCCGCCGGAGGTCGCTGCGCGCCCGCTCGTCGGCGGCGGAACGGGGACGGTCACCGCACCCGGCGGCGTCGATGGTGGCCACCACGTAGCCGCGCGCCGCGGTGTACCGGGCCCGGGCGATCAGCCGGGGGTCCGCCTTGGGCAGGCCGTTGTTGTGGGACATCAGGATCAGCGGCAGCGGTGCGGCGGATTCGGGCGTCCACAGGGTGCCGGGGATCTCGCCGAGGGTGAATTCGCGTTCGAGGACGCCGTCGTCGAGGCGCTGCTCGGAGGTGAATCGCATGGTCGTGCCTTTCGGGAGTGCGCGTGAACGGCGCTCCCGGACGACCTATCGCCCGACCGTGACCCCTGAGGGGAGCACCCATGTCGATACTGCGTCCACGGGTACCACCCCCTCGTTCTCTCGCACGGCCACCGGGAAGCTAGCAGCGGTCGCCGTGACCGGCCAACGGGTTTTCGTGGCAGCCCGGCGCCCGACCCTGATCCCGACACCGGCACCGAACCCGGCACCGACATCGAACCCGGCACCGGCACCGACCCCGATCGCGGTCGTGATCCCGGTCCCGGTCCCGGTCACGGCAGCCAGCGGATGCGGGTGCTGTCCGGTCGTGGGGCCGCGTGCGAGGATGTCGGCCGTGACCGGATCGTCGTCCTTACCCGGTGCCGAGGGCAGTCCTCGCGAGCACGGGCTGGGTTCTCGTGCCGCCGCCGCGCTCGTGTTCGGGTCCTCGGCCGCGGTCCTGGTGGTCGAGATCGTCGCTCTGCGGCTGCTGGCGCCCTACCTCGGCCTCACCCTGGAGACCAGCACCATGGTGATCGGCATCGCCCTCACGGCGATCGCCGTCGGCTCCTGGCTGGGTGGACGCCTCGCCGACCAGGTCGATCCGCGCCGGCTCATCGGCCCCTCGCTCGGGGTGTCGGGAGCGGTCGTGGCGCTCACCCCGGCCGTGCTGCGCACCACCGCCGAGTGGGCACCGGCGATGCTGCTGCTGATCGCGTCGCTGACCATCCTCGTGCCGGGCGCGCTGCTCTCCGCGGTGACGCCGATCGTGACGAAGCTGCGTCTGACCAGTCTCGCCGAGACCGGGACGGTCGTCGGCCGGCTGTCCGGCGTCGGCACCGTCGGCGCCATCGTCGGCACCGTCCTCACCGGCTTCGTCCTCGTGTCGCGGCTGCCCGTCAGCGGCATCCTGATCGGCCTCGGAACACTGCTGTTGGTCGGCTCGGCGCTGACGGAGTGGCGAACGCGTCGGTGGAGCGGCACCCCTGCCCTGGCCCTCGTGGTCGTCGCCGGCGGCCTCGGCACCGCGGTCGCGCCCGGTGGCTGCGACGCGGAGACCAGGTACCACTGTGCCCGGGTGGTCGCGGACCCCGACCGGGACAGCGGCCGCACGCTCGTGCTGGACGGCCTGCGTCACTCCTACGTCGACGTCGACGACCCGACCTTCCTGGAGTTCGCGTACGTGCGCGCCATCGCGTCGGCGGTCGACGCGGCCTTTCCCGAGGGTGAGCCCCTCGCCGCCCACCATCTGGGCGGTGGCGGACTCACCCTTCCCCGGTACCTCGCCGCGACGCGGCCCGGGACGCGCAGCCTCGTGTCCGAGATCGACAGCGGGGTCGTGCGCATCGACCGTGAACGGCTCGGTCTGCGACCGGGGGCCGGGATCGACGTACGCGTCGAGGACGGCAGGCTCGGCCTGCGGGCGCTGGCCACCGACAGTCGGGACCTCGTCGTCGGCGACGCCTTCGGGGGCGTCAGCGTGCCGTGGCACCTCACCACGGCGGAAGCGATGGCCGACGTACGCCGGGTGCTCGAACCGGACGGCCTGTACGTCGCCAACCTCATCGATCACGGCGGTCTGGACTTCGCCCGTGCCGAAGTGGCCACCCTCGGCCGGACCTTCGAGCACGTCGCCCTCGTCGGCGACCCCGTCGACATCGGCGCCGACCCGAACGCCACCCCCGACGGCGGCAACCTGGTGGTGCTCGCCTCCGACCGGCCCGTCGACCTGCGCGCGACACAGGAAGCGCTGGACGCCCGGCGAACCGGCTGGCAGATCACCACCGGCGACACGCTCACCGCCTGGATCGACGACGCCCGGCCACTCACCGACGACTACGCACCCGTCGACCAACTCCTCCAGCCGTCGAGCACGCGACGGGGACGGTGACATGGCGTCCGACCCGGTGGCAGCGCCTCCGAGTGAGGGCTGATGAGACGGCCTCCTCCGCGGAGGCCGTCCCCTTGGCCAGTGCCAGTCGCGGCTCTAGAACCCGATCGGGTTGAGGTAGGTGGCCGGGCGGGTGGCGGCGTCCTGCTTGAGGATCTGGCCGCCGAACGGCCACGTCAGGGTGAAGTGCTCCGTCTCGTTCGGCGGGGTCACCAGGAACTTCGCCGGAACGAACTTCTCCGCCCGGGGCGTCGACGCGGCCACCGGGAGCAGGGTGATGCTGAAGTCCACCGTGTCGCCCTTCTCCAGCGTCATCTTCTGCGGCTTCTTGGAGGAACGCATGAGCGACCACGTGCCGTCGGTCGGCTGAGCGCCGACCATGTCGACCCCGGCGAAGCCGGACAGGGTGCAGGTGCGGTCGCTCTTGTTGGTGAACCAGATGTGCGCCTGGGTCTGCTTCTGGGTCTGCTGCATCTCCGGCTTCGCGCTGTCCCCCAGGGCGAAGCCGGCGTCCAGGTCGGCGGTGTGGCAGCGGGTCGGCTCGGCGGCGGAGGCCGGTGCGGTGGCCGCGGCGGTGCCGGTGACGACGATCGCCGCGAGGGCCAGGGCGGTCAGCTTGCTCTTCATGACGTCTCGGATTCCCCTCGAATACGGATCGGCGCACGAGGTCGGTGCGCGCCTGCGCCCCTGTAGATGCGTGATGCACGGAAGGGGTTCGGCGGGGACGGGGATCCTTCTCGAAAGTACGAGTCAATGCCCTTTCCTCCCCACGCGGTTGCCTCGAAGGGCAGAGGGAAAGGGCTCCGCCGCCGCGAAGCGATCCGGGTCACCGACCTCACTCTCGCCGCGACCGCCGAGTCTCACTACGATCACCTGCCATGGACTGGCTGGAGCGCGTCGCGGGACTGCGGCAGTGGACCAGGAACGGGACGCGCGCCCCGCACAAGCCGTTGCTGCTCCTGCACGCCCTCGGCCGGTTCCAGCAGGACCCCGACGGCGAACTGCGGTACAGCGCGGTCGAGGAGGACCTCCAGCGCCTGCTGACCGAGTACGGCCCGCCCCACAGGACGTCACCCGCGTACCCGTTCCACCACCTGGTCAACGACGGGGTGTGGGAGGTCCGTACGGATCGCGGCCCCGGCAGTCCCGGCAGCGGGGTGCGGGACCTCCGCGAGACCGGCGCCACCGGCCGGCTCGCGCCGGAACTCGGGGCGGCGCTGCGCGGCGATCCCGAACTGCTGGAGCGGCTCGCGCGGTTGCTGCTGGACCGGCACTTCCCGCCGTCGGTCCACGGCGAGTTGTGCGAGGCGGTCGGTCTGGAGCTGGAGGCCGCGGAGGTCGTGCGCATCTCGACCGCGCGCAGGCAGCGGGACCGGCGCATGCGCGAACTCGTGCTGACCGCCTACGAGTACCGCTGCGCCTTCTGCGGCTACGACGGCAGGATCGGCGCGGTGCCGGTCGGGCTGGAGGCCGCCCATGTGCGCTGGTGGGCGCTGGGCGGGCCGGACGACGTCGACAACGGTCTGTGCCTGTGCGCGCTCCACCACAAGCTCTTCGACAAGGGCGTCCTCGGGGTGGACGGCGACCACCGCGTCCTCGTCTCCCAGCGCTTCGTCGGCCACAGCCCCGCCGCCCGCGAACAGGTCCTCGCGCTGGCGGGCCGCCCGCTGGTCGGCCCACAGCCGGGCGTGCGCCCCGTGGCGGCCGACCACCTCGCCTGGCACCTCGGCCAGGTCTTCCACGGCACCCCGCGTCCCGCCCCCGGCCCCGCCACGGCCGCCTGACGCATCATCCGCCGACCTGAATCACCGCTGTCGCACACCATGGTCGGGCGGCCGCACGTCCCTGGCATGTACACGGGGCCAAGGGTCTCGCGACCGCGTGCGAGGGCTGGGGCGGCGAGCTGAGCATCGTCCGGCGCGACGAGACGTGGTGCCCGAGGGCACCGCCGGCCACCTCGTCGAGACCTGCTGACACCGCCACGGGCTGCGGCGCTGCCGGGCCGGCACCGTCGTTTCCCGGCACCCGCTCCACGCTCGGCACCCCGCCCGCTGTGGTGGAGTGGCGGCATGAGCGACATCGAGACGATCACGGTGCCCGACCTGCTGCGGGGTTATCCCGGGGTGGCGTTCGGCGGGTATGTGGCGGGGGTGCTGGCGCGGCGGGCGGAGGCCGGGACCGTACGGGTGGACTTCCGGCGGCCGACGCCCGTCGAGGTGCCGGTGGGGCTCGCGCGGACCGCCGACGGCGGGGCCGTGCTGACCGGCGCTGACGGGGTCCTCGCGGCGGCCGTGCCCGACGAGGAGGACCTCGCGGCACCCGGCGTACCCGGACCCCCCTCCTGGGCGGAGGCGTCCGCGGCGGCCGAGGCCTATCGCGCGGCACCGCCGGAGGGGGCCGTGGACTGCTTCGGCTGCGGGCTCGACCGTACGCCCGACACCGGGCTCCGCCTGCACTGCGGAGCCGTGCCCGGCCGGGACCTGGTGGCCACCGCGTGGGCACCCGGGCCCGCGCTCGCGGACGCCGACGGAATGCTGCCGGCGGAGCTCATGTGGGGGGCGCTGGACTGCCCGGGAAACGCGGCGGGCCGGCTCCTCGGGACCATGCGGGAGGGCGCGGTGACGGCCTCGCTCGCCGCCCGGCTGCTCCGGCCGGTGCCGGTCTCCGCGCGACTGGTGTCGTACGCGTGGGTCGTCGCGGAGGAAGGACGCAAGCACCGGGTGGGTGCCGCCCTCGCCACGGCCGAGGGCGACCTCTGCGGGGTCTCCTCGGCGCTGTGGGTGGCTCCTCGACAGGCCCCGCCCCCACGGTGACCGCACGGGGCCGGGGCCCGGGACGTGCCGCGCGCCGAGCCGGGCGCGCGGCACGCGACCTCGACACCGGCTGCGGTCAGGCCCGCATGGCCTCGCGGACGAGGGCCGTGTCGACGAACTGCTCGAAGCGGACGATGAGGCCGCCACGGACGGTGAAGTGGTGGGCGACACGGACGTGGATGTGCTTGCCGGTGGCCTTGTTGGTGGCGGTGTAGCGGGCCAGGACGACGACGTTCTCGCCGTCGACGACATAGGTGTCGTCGTGGGCGGTCCAGTCGTCCCAGTCCTGGCCGAGCTTCTCCATGACGTGGAAGGTGACCCCGTCGGGGGTGCGGTAGGTGCCGGCCAGGGGGAAGCCCGCCATCTCCGTCCACTCCACGTCGGGGGCGAGGGTGGCGCGCAGGGCCTCCAGGTCACCTGCCGCCGAGGCCAGGTACTGACGCCGTACGACGTCGGCGGGCGCGGCGGAACGGGCGAACTCGTTCATGCTCAGCCCCACTTCATCTCGCCCTTGGCGACCTTGGCGCCGATCTGGGCGGCGATCTGCATGCCGTTGTCGGGGTAGCGCTTGACGAGGGCCTCGGTGAGGGACGGGCCGTCGGCGGCCTTGTCCAGCTCTTCCTCGAAGGCGAGCAGGTACGCGCGGGTGGCGGCGATGGCGGAGGCGTCGGCCGGGGTGCCGGGCAGGCGGTGGCCGGGGACGACCAGCTCCGGGTTCAGGGCGGCCATCTCGTCCAGCAGGTCGATCCAGGCGGCGCGGTCGCCCGGGGTGGGGGTGTCGGCGACCCAGACGTGCTCCTGCTGGAAGAGCAGGACGCCGCCGAGGAGGGCGCGGGACTCGGCCTGCCAGAGGTAGTGGCGGTCGGGCAGTGCGGCCGGGCCGCCCTTGAGCTCGAAGCGGTGGCCCTCCAGGGTGAGGTCGCCGGTGAGCGGGGTGAGGTCCACCAGACGGGTGGGGAGGTTGGCGCCGAGGGCCGCCCACGCCTTGAGCTTGCCCTCGTAGGAGTGGTGGATGTGGTCGATGACGAGCGGGGTGGCGACGAAGACCGCGTCGGGGAAGGCGTCGGCGATCACTTCGGCGCCGAAGTAGAAGTCGGGGTCGCCGTGGCTGACGAAGACGGTGGTCAGCCGCTTGCCGGAGTCGAGGATCTCGGCGGCCAGGCGGTGGCCGTCGGCGCGGGTGAAGGCGGCGTCCACGAGCAGCGCCTCGGTCTCACCGGTGACGAGGGTGGCGGTCTTGTTCCTGCTGCCGGCCGGGAAGTCGAGGTCGAGGACCTTGTAGGAGAGGGTGCTCATCGTTGGCTCCTTGGCGTGGGGTGAGCGGGGGTGGGACG
>NZ_JAVRFJ010000055.1:0-67970 GCF_031845845.1 Streptomyces gottesmaniae | reverse complement strand
CCCGGCCGTGTCGACCGCCTCCCGCCAGCCGTCGGAGTCCAGGATGCCGCCGGTGGCGAGCAGCACGTCGAGGCCCGGTGAGCGGGGGCTCTCGGCGTGCACGACCTTCCCCTCGGACAGGTACAGCGATCCGCTCTCGCGCAGCAGCACGCCGGTGGCCCGCTCGGCGGCGAGCCGGCTCAGCATCGGGGTGACGGCCTGCCGGAAGTGCTCCCCGCGCACGGGCAGCGGGGGTGCCGGTGTGGTGATCACGCTCATGCCAGCACCAGCCGTCCCGCCATCTCGCCGAGCCGGATCCGGGCCAGCGCGAGATTGCCGTCCGTACGCGCCAGCCACAGGTGCAGGAACACACTGCTGTCGAACGTCGTCCGCACGAACCGCAGCACGTGGTACGTGTCCCGGTTGCTGACGATGAGGTCCTCGACCGGCAGATCCGCCCCGGACCAGTCGGAACCCTCCTCCGGCGCGAACGCCCGGTGCTCCGCCGCGAGCCGCGCCAGCTCCGCCGCCTCGGCCGCGGTCGTCTCGTGGTCACCGCCGGGCGCCTCCCCGACCGTGCCCAGCGCCAGTCCGCTGGTCCAGTCGACCACCGCGGCGCCCAAGGCACCGGGCAGCCTCATGGCCTCCACCAGACACTCGTCGATTCCGGGCACCGTGGCTCCCCTCCTGCCTGCGGTTCGGCTGAGTGACGCAGACGCTACGCAACGTGTGCGCGAGGGGTGAGGGATCTGGCATTTTCCAGCGGAACATGCGGACAGGTGACTAAGGTGGGTCGACTTGCCTGCTTTTCCACGCTGTTGGGGCCAAGGGGGAGGCCGGGCGCACTGAGGTGGGCCTATGCGGCGGACCTGCATGGCGAGCCCGGACGAGACGACGCCCGTCCATCATTCTGGGGGGTGTGAGGGGCGTACAAGCGGGTGCGCAGTCCGCTTCCGGGCGCCCCCCCCAGTCGGCCCAGCACGACCCAGGGCAGCCCAGGGGCGCCGGGACCGCGCGATCAGCGTTCCCCGGCGCGCCCCAGCACAGTCGCCCGAGCCGGAACGCGCCGCTCAGAGCCCCAGCAGCCTCGACCGCTCCGGGCCCCCCGCCTCCGCCACGAGCTCCTCCACGGTCTGCGCCCGCCGCACCACCGCGAACCGCATCCCCCTCTCCCCGGGCGCGTACCCGTAGATCCCGGGCCGGGGCAGAGAGTTGTACGCGTAGTGGTGCGCGAAGTAGTACGCGCCGGTGTCCAGCGCGGCCGCGTAGTCCCCCGGCTCGAACAGCGGCAGCGCACGCGCCTCCGCCAGCAGATCCCCGGCGAAACAGGCGGGCCCCGCCACGTCCTGCGTCACCGCCGGCCCCTCCTTGACCCGCCCCTTCGCGTCGTACGCGGCGATCCGCAGCGGCCAGGACCCCGGCGCGTACACCGTCCGGGTCGCCACCTGCACCCCGGCGTGGGTGACCGCGATGGCCCGGCCGCCCGCGCTCTTCGTGTACTCCACCCGGGCCACGACCGTCCCGTGTTTCGCCAGCAGCGACCGCCCGAACTCGGTCACCAGCCCGTACCGCCCGTCGAACAGCCCCGGCACCGCCTCCGCCAGCAGCCGCGCGTACTGCTCGTACGTCGGTGTCGCCGCCTCCGACGCGAAGTTCACCGGCAGCCCGCCGCCGATGTCGATCGTGTCGATCTGCCGCCGCCCGATCCGCCGGTTGATCTCCTCCGCCAACTCGTACGTCTCCGTGATCCCCCGCGTCATCAGCGACAGCGGGATCCCCTGCGACCCGGTGTGCGCGTGCAGCCGGCTCAGCCAGGGCCGGTCCAGATATGCCTGGACGACCCACTCCCGGGCGCCCTCGTCCCGCAGCGCCACCCCGAACTTCGAGGTGGCCGTCGCCGTGGACAGCGCGTCGATCGCACCCCCGCCGACCTGCGGGTTCACCCGGATGCCGAGGGGGGAGCGGGTGGTGGCCGACCGGACGAGAGCGTCGATGCGGTCCAGCTCCTGCGGATTGTCCGCGTTGACGGCGATGCCCAGCGCCAGCGCCTCCCGCAGCTCGGCCGACGTCTTGGCGGGGGAGTCGAGCACGGTCAGCTTCGGCGGCACCCCGGCCGCCCGCGCCAGGGCCAGCTCCCCGGCACTCGCCACCTCCGCGCCGATCCCCGCCTCGCGCAGCAGCCGCAGCACGGGCACGAGCGGCGTCGCCTTCACCGCGAAGGCGTGCAGCACGGGTGTCCCCGGCGCCGTCACCGCGTCGAACGCCCTGCGCAGCGCCCCCGCCGAGGCGCGGATCCCGGTCACGTCGAGCAGCGCGACGACCGGCTCGCCGGGACCCAGCAGCCCCTGCTCCACCGCCGCCCGCACCGCCTCGTCCCGTCGCGCCGCCCGCTCGGCATCGGTGTCGAACAGCCGCAGCGTGCGCTCGGCGTCCCCCTCGTCCTGCCGGGTCGTGGGCCTCTCCCCGCCCGTCCCGTTCGTCACGTCTCCCATCTCGTCCCCCGTTGTCGCGTCGTCGGCCGAACCCGTACGGCCAGTGTGTCCAGCCAAACATCCACGGCGCGCCGCCGCTGGCCCTACGGCCGTATTGACTAGCTCTATTCATCAAGTCAGGATGTGAATAGTTGCTGTAAAGCGAGGAGGCAGACCGTGTCAGGACCCCGCCCCGTTCGAGCGCCGCGCGGTACGGAACTCAGCACCCTGGGCTGGCAGCAGGAAGCCGCCCTGCGCATGCTCCAGAACAACCTCGACCCCGAGGTCGCCGAGCACCCCGACAAGCTCGTCGTCTACGGCGGCACCGGCAAGGCCGCCCGCGACTGGCGCTCCTTCGACGCCATGGTCCGCACCCTCAGGACCCTCAAGCAGGACGAGACCATGCTGGTCCAGTCCGGCCGCCCCGTCGGCGTCATGCAGACCCACGAGTGGGCCCCCCGTGTCCTCATCGCCAACTCCAACCTCGTCGGCGACTGGGCCAACTGGCAGGAGTTCCGCCGGCTGGAACAGCTCGGGCTGACCATGTACGGGCAGATGACCGCCGGTTCCTGGATCTACATCGGCACCCAGGGCATCCTCCAGGGCACCTACGAGACCTTCGCAGCCGTCGCCGCCAAGAAGTTCGGCGGCACCCTCGCCGGGACGATCACCCTCACCGCCGGCCTCGGCGGCATGGGCGGCGCCCAGCCCCTCGCCGTGACCATGAACGACGGCGTCGCGATCTGCGTCGACTGCGACCCCCGCGCCATCGAGCGCCGCATCGAGCACCGCTACCTCGACGTGAAGGCCGACTCCCTGGACCACGCCCTCCAGCTGGCCGTCGAGGCCCGGGACGCCCGCCGCCCCCTCTCCATCGGCGTCCTCGGCAACGCCGCCGACCTCGTCCCCCGGCTCCTCGCCATGGGCGCCCCCATCGACATCGTCACCGACCAGACCTCCGCCCACGACCCGCTGGCCTACCTCCCGGTGGACGTCGACTTCGACGACATGGCGTCGTACGCGGCGAAGGACCCGGCCGGCTTCACCACGCGGGCCCGCGAGTCCATGGCCCGGCACGTCGAGGCCATGGTCGGCTTCCTGGACGCCGGAGCGGAGGTCTTCGACTACGGCAACTCCATCCGGGGTGAGGCCCAACTCGCCGGGTATGAGCGGGCGTTCGCTTTTCCCGGCTTCGTCCCCGCCTACATCCGGCCGCTGTTCTGCGAGGGCAAGGGCCCCTTCCGGTGGGCGGCCCTCTCCGGCGACCCCGCCGACATCGCGAGGACCGACAAGGCGATCCTCGACCTGTTCCCCGAGAACGAGTCCCTGCACCGCTGGATCAAGATGGCCGGCGAGCGTGTCCACTTCCAGGGCCTACCGGCCCGCATCTGCTGGCTCGGCTACGGCGAGCGCGACAAGGCCGGTGAGCGGTTCAACGACATGGTGGCCTCCGGAGAGCTGGCCGCGCCGCTCGTGATCGGACGCGACCACCTCGACAGCGGCTCCGTCGCCTCCCCCTACCGCGAGACCGAGGCCATGCTCGACGGCTCCGACGCGATCGCCGACTGGCCGCTGCTGAACGCGATGGTCAACGTGGCCTCCGGGGCGTCCTGGGTGTCCCTGCACCACGGCGGTGGCGTGGGCATGGGCCGCTCCCTCCACGCCGGCCAGGTGACCGTGGCGGACGGCACGAAGCTCGGCGGCGAGAAGCTCCGCCGGGTCCTCACCAACGACCCCGGGATGGGCGTGATCCGCCACGTCGACGCGGGCTACGACATCGCGGAGTCCGTCGCCGACGAGCGGGGCGTACGGGTACCGATGCGCGAGGGCGGCGAGGCGTGACCCGAAGCGAGAGCGGACGCGACGGCGGTTCCCCGGTGGCCGAGGGCTCGTCGCCGTCCGCGGCTCAGGCCGGGCGGGGCGGCGCCCCGCAGACCGCGCGGCAGCCCGTCCACGGCGCCTCCTTCCACGAGATGTGGCGGGATCTCAGGCCCATCGGGCGGCATGCCGACTCCGGCGGGTACCGGCGGTTCGCGTGGACCGGGGCCGATGCCGAATGCCGGGCCTGGTTCGAGGAACAGGCCCGCGACCGCGGGCTGGACTACGAGGTCGACCGCAACGGGAACCAGTGGGCCTGGCTCGGCGATCCCGCCGCCGGGGACGCCGTCGTCACCGGGTCCCATCTCGACTCCGTACCCGACGGCGGCGCCTTCGACGGCCCCCTCGGCGTCGTGTCGTCCTTCGCCGCGCTCGACGAACTCCGCGCCCGGGGTGCCCGGTTCGACAAGCCCCTCGCCGTCGTCAACTTCGGCGACGAGGAGGGCGCCCGGTTCGGGCTGGCCTGCGTCGGATCACGCCTGGCCGCCGGGCGGCTGACCGTCGAGCAGGCGGGGCGGCTGACCGACGGGGACGGCGTCACGCTGCCGCAGGCGATGGAAGCCGCCGGATACGACCCGGAGGGCATCGGACCGGACCCGGAGCGGCTCGCCCGGATCGGCGCGTTCGTCGAACTGCACGTCGAGCAGGGCCGCGCCCTGGACCTGTCCGGCGACGCCGTCGGCATCGCCAGCTCCATCTGGCCGCACGGACGCTGGCGGTTCGACTTCCGTGGCGAGGCCAACCACGCGGGCACGACGCGACTCGTGGACCGCCGGGACCCCATGCTGTCGTACGCGGAGACCGTGCTCGCCGCCCGCCGGGAGGCCCGGCTCGCCGGCGCCGTCGCCACCTTCGGCAAGATCTCCGTCGAGCCGAACGGCGTCAACGCCATCCCCTCCCTCGTGCGCGGCTGGCTCGACTCCCGCGCCGAGGACCAGACGACGTTGGACACGGTCGTCCGCGCGATCGAGGAGGCGGCCCGCGACCACGCCCGCGAGCACGGCATCGAGCTGGACGTCGTCCGGGAGTCCTTCACCCCCGTCGTCGAGTTCGAACACGCCCTGCGGGACGAACTCGTCCGCATCCTGGGCCGGGACACGGCCGATCTGAAGGTGCCGGTGCTCGGGACCGGCGCCGGACACGACGCCGGGATCCTCTCCGGGACCGTCCCGACCGCCATGCTGTTCGTACGCAACCCGACGGGCGTCTCGCACTCCCCGGCCGAGCACGCCGCCGAGGACGACTGCCTGGCCGGGGTGACCGCGCTCGCCGACGTACTGGAAGGGCTGGCCCGCAGGTGACGGAGACGACCTACTGGCTCGAACACGCCTGGCTCGGCTCGAACGTCGAGCCGGGCGTGGCCCTCACGGTGACCACCGACGGCTCCGACGGCTCAGACGGCCGCGTCACCGCCGTGCGCACCGGGACGCCCACGCCGCCCCCGGGCGCGGTCGTCCTGCGCGGCCTGACCCTGCCCGGCCTCGCCAACGCCCACAGCCACGCCTTCCACCGCGCCCTGCGCGGCACCGTCCAGGTCGGCTCGGGCACCTTCTGGACCTGGCGCGAGGTCATGTACCGGGTGGCGGACCGGCTGACCCCGGACACCTACCACGCCCTGGCCCGCGCCGTGTACGCGGAGATGGCACTGGCCGGGATCACGGCCGTCGGCGAGTTCCACTATGTGCACCACGCTCCCGGCGGCACCCCGTACGCCGACCCGAACGCCATGGGCGAGGCGCTCGTCGAGGCCGCCGCCGAGGCGGGCATCCGGATCACCCTCCTCGACACCGCCTACCTCTCCGCCGGCTTCGGCAAGGCGCCCGACCACCACCAACTCCGCTTCTCCGACGGCACGGCCGAGGCCTGGGCCGAACGCTGTTCAGTTCTCAAGGACCGGGATCACGCGCGGATCGGTGCGGCCGTGCACTCCGTACGGGCCGTGCCGGCCGGGCAGTTGGCGACGGTGGCGCGATGGGCCGAGGAACGGCGGGCCCCGCTCCATGTGCACCTGTCGGAGCAGACGGCGGAGAACGACGCCTGCCACGCGGCACACGGCTGCACCCCCACCCGGCTCCTGGCCGAGCACGGCGTGCTGGGCCCCCGCACCACCGGTGTCCACAACACCCACCTCACCGACGAGGACATCGCCCTCATCGGCGACAGCGGCACCGGCACCTGTATGTGCCCCACCACCGAGCGGGACCTCGCGGACGGCATCGGACCCGCCGCCGCCCTGCAACGGGCGGGCTCCCCGCTCTCCCTCGGCTCCGACAGCCACGCCGTCGTCGACCTGCTCGAAGAGGCGCGCGCGATGGAGCTGAACGAGCGGCTGCGCACCCGCACGCGCGGGCACTGGACGGCGGCGGCCCTCCTGCGGGCGGCCTCGGCCGACGGGCACGCGGCGATCGGCTGGCACGACGCCGGTGCCCTGGAGACAGGCGCGCTCGCCGACTTCACGACGATCGCGCTCGACTCCGTCAGGACAGCGGGGCCGCTTCCACGGCTCGGTGCGGAGACGGCTGTATTCGCCGCCTCGGCAGCAGACGTGTCGCACACGGTGGTGGGAGGTCGACACGTCGTACGGGACGGGGTGCACGCGCTCGTCCCGGATGTGCCGCGAGCCCTCGCGGACGCCGTCGCCGCACTGCGCGGATGACGCCCGCCGGCCCGCCCGCGCGCCCGGCCCCCGCCCCCGATTCCGAACCGACCGCCGACCAGGCAACCAAGGACGCCATGAGCAGCCCGACGACCGACAGCCCCGCCAACTCGGCGAGCACCGCCAGCACGCTCATCACCAACATCGCTGCCCTGGTCACCAACGACCCCTCTCTCGGGGACGGTTCCCCCCTCGGACTGATCCAGGACGCGGCCGTCGTCATCGACGGTGAACGCATCGCGTGGACCGGTGATCAAAGCAAAGCACCCGCCACTGACAATCGCGTCGACGCCGGTGGGCGGGCGGTGATCCCGGGCTTCGTGGACTCCCACTCCCACCTCGTCTTCGCCGGCGACCGGACCGCCGAGTTCAACGCCCGTATGTCCGGCCGGGCCTACAGCGCGGGCGGTATCCGTACGACCGTCGCCGCCACCCGCGCCGCCACCGACGAGGAACTGGAGGCCAACCTCACCCGGTACCTCCGCGAGGCACTCCGCCAGGGCACGACCACCTTCGAGACGAAGTCGGGTTACGGACTGACCGTCGAGGACGAGGCACGGGCCCTGCGCATCGCCGCGCGGCACACGGACGAGGTGACGTACCTCGGCGCCCACATCGTCTCCCCCGACCACGCCGAGGACCCCGCCGCGTACGTGGCGCTCGTCACCGGCGAGATGCTCGACGCCTGCGCCCC
Organism: Streptomyces gottesmaniae; assembly: GCF_031845845.1. Taxonomy (NCBI): domain Bacteria; kingdom Bacillati; phylum Actinomycetota; class Actinomycetes; order Kitasatosporales; family Streptomycetaceae; genus Streptomyces; species Streptomyces gottesmaniae. The sequence goes on along the minus strand of NZ_JAVRFJ010000055.1, from coordinate 60,292 downwards.
GTACGCCCGGTGGATCGACGTCTTCTGCGAGAAGGGCGCCTTCGACGGCGACCAGGCCCGCGCGATCCTCACGGCGGGCAGGGCCAGGGGCCTGCACCCGCGCATCCACGCCAACCAGCTGTCGTACGGCCCGGGCGTCCAGCTGGCCGTGGAACTGGACGCGGCGAGCGCGGACCACTGCACCCACCTCACCGCCGCGGACGTGGACGCCCTCGCGAACAGCCGTACGGTCGCCACGCTCCTCCCCGGCGCCGAGTTCTCCACCCGCGCCGAGTGGCCGGACGCCCGTCGCCTCCTCGACGCGGGCGTCACCGTCGCCCTCTCCACCGACTGCAACCCGGGCTCGTCCTTCACCTCGTCCGTCCCCTTCTGCGTCGCCCTCGCCGTGCGGGACATGGGGATGACGCCGGACGAGGCCGTCTGGTCGGCCACGGCCGGGGGCGCCAGGGCGCTCCGCCGCGACGACATCGGCCGCCTCACGCCGGGCGCGTACGCCGACCTCGCGCTGCTGGACGCGCCCAGCCACGTCCATCTCGCCTACCGGCCGGGCGTCCCCCTGGTCACGGGCGTGTGGCGCAGGGGCGTACGCGTGCTCTGACCGGCGTCGGGCGTGGACTGCGTGGGGCGTGCACTGGCGTCGGACGTGCACCGGCGTCGACGTGAACCGGTCTCAGCTGTGGACCGGCCCGGCGCCCGCGCGCCATCGTTGTCCGTCGCGTCCGGACGCGACGGCGAAGGAGACGGAGCCGAGCGCGTCCGGGGTCACGGCGTGCCCTGGCGCGATCGCCGGGCGGATCATCCCCCGGGAGTCGACCTCGAACCGCAGGTTGTCGCCGTTGTCCCCGTCGAGCGAGTCGCAGTCCCAGATGCCCACACCGTCGTCGGTCGCCCCTCGGCTGTCGAGGCACAGGTCGGGATCGGCGAACGACTGCAGGGCGTCCCGGTGGGAGTCCAGCCGCCAGCGCTGGGTGGCGCGCGAGGAGCAGGTGGCCGTCACGACGTCGGTGCCTTTCTCCAACGCGCCCCGGATGTCCAGGCACAGGCCGGACGAGGCGTTCACCACCTGCGTGTAGGCACCGTTCAACGGGGGCCCGTACGGCAGTGACGGCTTCGTGGGGCCGGACGTCGACCGACTCGGGCTCGGACTCGGGCTCTTCGTCGGCTTCTCCTTCCGCGGAGGCTTCGAGGGGCTCGCAGTCTCCGAGGGCGTCGGGGACGGTGTAGGGCTCGGCGGGACGGTCGGGGTCACAGCGCCCGAGGGAGGTACGGCGGGCGTACCGCCGGAACCCGCCTCGTCGTCGGACGACGAGCCGACCGAGCCCGAGAACACCAGGAACGCCAACAGCGGCGCCAGCGCCACCCCCAGGGCCACCGACGTCAGCGCGACCCGACGCGACGACGACCAGGTGGCCCCCGGCGCCCGGGCCTCGTCCTGCGCACCGGCCCCGCCACCGGCCCCGGCGGCCGTCCCGGCGGAACCCGCCGCCCCGGCCCCGTCCATGCGCCCGGTCCCACCTGCCGCGCCGGGCACGGGACCGGCCCACCTGCCCACGCGCGCGCCAGCTCCGGGCTCGTCCCACGCCTCCGCGCCACCCCCCGTGCCGCCTCGGTCGCCGGAGCCGGGGGCGGCCCATGGCTCCGCACCGGTCGGCGTGCGGGCCTGGTCATCGACGCCGGGGCCCAGCCACGCCTCCGCCCCGGCCGACGAACCCGGGTTCTCCGCTCCCGTGCCGCTCGCCGCTCGCTCTCCGCCACCGGCCTCGGAGCCGCCGCCCGCGCCGTCGCCGCTGCCGGAGCCGCTGGCTCCGCCGGCCCCTCCTGATCCTGATCCGGAGCCGAAGCCGGTCCCGGCCCAGGCCGCTGCCACAGAGGCAGAAGCCTGGGCAGCCGCAGCCGCAGCCGCAGCCGCAGCCGCCGAGCCCGTCCCCGCTTCTGCCCAGCCTCCCGCCCGCGACCCGGACCCGGACCCGGACGCGGTCCCCCTCCCGGCCCCGAGCCCCCGCTCCGTGCCCTCGTCCGTCGCTTCCGCCCCGGCCCTGTCGCGCCCTCCGGTGCCGTCCCACGGCCCCGTACCGTCCCGGGCCCCGTCGGCACCCTGGGCCCGCGTTCCCGCGCCGCCCCGCGCGTACGCCGTACCGCCCCACGGCAGGAGCCCCTCCGCAAGGGTCGCGCGCGGGCTGTCGCGCAGGGCGCACAACTCCTCGTACGCACCGGTGCAATGCGGGCAGTGCTCCATGTGGGCTTGCAGATCGGTGCTGTGGCGAGGGGTGTCCGGCCGTACGGACTCCTCGATCAGTCGGCGGAAGTCCTGGCAGCGCGGGTCGTCGGAGGCGCCCAGGCGCACCCGCAGACAGGCTTGGCGCAGGGCGTGGAGCGCGGACTCCCGCTTGTACGTCACGTCGTCGGGCGTGACGCCGAGGAGTACGGCCGTGCGGGCGTCCGGTTCACGCTCCACGACGCCGTACCAGATGAGGCCCTGCGGCCGGGGCGGCAGCAGTTCGAACGCCGCGAGCAGGGGTGGGACGCGGCCGCCGGGGCCCGCCGTCTCCAGCACGACGCGCAGGGCGGGGGCGAGACCGGTCGCGCCACCGCCCGTGGACCAGCCGGCGGCGACCCGCGCGGTCAGCAGGAGCAGCCGATGGCGCCACGGGACGGTCGGCTCGATCCCCCGTGCCGTCTCCTTGGTGGCGACGGTGAACGCCTGCGTCGCCAGCTCCCGTGCCGAGGACTCGCTCGCGGCGCACAGTCGGGCGTAGGCGAGGACCGAGGGGTGGTGGCGCTCGCGCAGTTCGCGCAGGGCCGCGTACGCGGTCGGCGAGTCGGAACGCAACAGCGCGGTGAGCCGCGCGTCCGACGCGTTCGCGTGCCGGTGCTCCAACCCACCGTCGGGGCGTGCGCCCGGCGCACCGGTGTCCTGCTGGTCCTCATGGCCGTCGTCGCCGCCGGGGCGCTCGTCCCGAGCCCGAGTCATCCTCGTGCCTCCTCGCACCCCCGTGTCCGCCAGTCGGCTTCTGGCATACCGAACAGTCTGGCGCGTGACCATAGTGGCGGAAGGTGAACCGGGGGGAAGGTGTTTCTTGCGGTAAGGGGATGAGAGAGAGTGAGGCAGGGGTCGGGCCGAGAACGGTTCGGCCGGGTACGTCAGGAGTGTCGTAACTCCCATCGCACCCGGCCGACTTGGATCGCCGAGATCGCCGAGATCTCCGACGCTCACTCCTCCAGCGTCAGCCCCTTGCGCAGGCGTACCAGCGTGCGGGACAGCAATCGGGAGACGTGCATCTGGGAGATGCCCAGTTCGTCCCCGATCTCGGACTGCGTCATGCCGGCCACGAACCGCAGGGACAGGATCTTTCGGTCGCGCGGCGGCAGTTCGGCGATCAGCGGCTTCAGGGACTCGACGTACTCGATGCCTTCGAGGCCGTGGTCCTCGTAGCCGATCCGGTCCGCCAGGGCGCCCTCGGAGTCGTCCTCCTCGGGCTGGGCGTCCAGCGACGAGGCGGTGTACGCGTTCGACGCCGCCATGCCCTCGACGACCTCGTCGTTCGTCAGCCCGAGGCGCTCCGCCAGCTCTCCCACCGTCGGAGCGCGATCGAGCTTCTGAGCCAGCTCGTCGCCGGCCTTGGCCAGGTCGAGCCGCAGCTCCTGGAGTCTGCGCGGCACCCGCACGGACCAACTCGTGTCGCGGAAGAAACGCTTGATCTCGCCGACGATCGTCGGCATCGCGAACGTGGGGAACTCGACGCCCCTGCTCAGTTCGAAGCGGTCGATCGCCTTGATGAGGCCGATCGTGCCGACCTGGATGATGTCCTCCATGGGTTCGCTGCGCGAGCGGAACCGGGAGGCGGCGAACTTCACCAGGGCCAGGTTGAGTTCGACCAGGGTGTTGCGGACGTACGAGTACTCGTACGTGCCTTCCTCAAGGGATTCGAGCCGCTCGAAGAGGGTCTTGGACAGGGCTCGTGCGTCCACCGGTCCCACCTCGTCGTACGGGGGGATCTCCGGCAGGTCGGCGAGCGCGTCGCCCGGATTGTGGGCGAGTTCGTCCTGCGTCTCTTCCGGGGCGGATGCCGACGTCGCCCTCTGGGTATGCGATGCGTCGAGCCGGGGTGACATGATGTCCTCCATCGTTCTCGGCATATGGCCGCCGATGCCAATACGTGCACTGCGGTGTGCGGCGCCTCCAAAGCCGGCCGTGTCGATTGGTGTCACTACTAGCCCTACCCGGTTTCGTGACGTCGTCGCAAGTGCCTCCTGTGGCGAAATGTCCCTTTGCGGGCGATTGTTCAGGTGTCGGGGAGTGTGGAGAAGGCGTAGTGTTCGAGGGCGAGTCAGCAGTCACGACGGTCGGGAGAGAGACGGCATGGACCGTGGGACGGTCGGCAGCGCACAGTCGGGCCGACTACGGGTCGAGGTGCGGGAAGAGGGCCCCAGCGCCGTCGTGACCCCGGCGGGTGAGCTCGATCACCACACCGCCGATCTGTTGCGTGAGCCACTGGAGAGCTGCCTGGACAAGGGCTTCACACGTCTGGTGGTGGACTGCTCGCGCCTGGAGTTCTGCGACTCCACCGGGCTCAACGTCCTGCTGGGCGTGCGGCTGCGGGCGGAGTCGGCGGGCGGTGGTGTCCATCTGGCGGGAATGCTCCCGGCGGTGGCGCGGGTCTTCGAGATCACCGGGGCGGACGCGGTGTTCACCGTCCACGACACGCTCGAGGCCGCCTTGGGCGACTAGGGCTGTGGCCGACCCGCCCGTGACCTCCGTCACGGGTGCCGTCGCCCGGACCGGTCGGCGGTGTCGCGTCGGTCGCGGCGACGGCGTCGGGTCGGTGGCGTCGGCCGGTCGTGCGTCCCGGATCGTCCCTCAGGTGTCGCACTCCGGCCGTCGGGTTATTCGCGTCACAGGTTCTGTGCCGAAAACATGGGTGTTCTGACGGTTCGCTCGGGCAGGAGACATCCTGAACGTGTCGGTGGTGACCCGGAGACGACCGGGTCCCGGCCCGGTGGCTCGGCGCTACGGCGAGATGTGACGGAAGTACGGATGGCGCAACGGATGACAGCTGAAACGGCATGTACCGCGGGTCTTCGTCCCGCACCCTTGATGAGTCCTGAATCGTGAACTGGTGAATCGGTGAGGTGAAGCGCTGATGAGCACCACCCGGCCTTTCTCGCCGGGCGACCGCGGCCCGGAACCGGGTGCCGGCGGCGCTTCCGGGGTGCCAGGCGGAGACCCGCCCGAGGCTCCCGCGGCGAGCCGCCTCCCCCGTCGGCTCGCCTTCGACGGCGAGAGCGGGGTGGTGCCGCTCGCCCGCGACTTCACCCGCCAGGCGTTGTACGCGTGGGGGTGGTTGCCGGCCGAGACCGCGGACCAGCGGGCCGCGGCCGAGGACGTGCTGCTGGTGGTCTCCGAACTGGTCACCAACGCCTGCCTCCACGCCGGGGGCCCGTCCGAGCTGCGGATCGGGTGCGACAACAAGGTGCTGCGCATCGAGGTGTCCGACCGGGGGACGGGCAGCCCGGCGCCGCGCACACCGCATCGAGCCGGACGGCCGGGTGGGCACGGGATGTTCATCGTGCAGCGGCTCTGTCTGGACTGGGGGGTCGTACGGGCTCCCGGGGCGTCCGGAAAGACCGTGTGGGCGGAGCTGGGAGCACCCGCTTAGCCGAACCCCGTCGGGCGGGCCTTGCCCCACCGCCAGGCGGGCCACACTGCGCCGCCGGGCGGCCCGCGCTCTCGCGCCCGACAGGCGGATCCTTTCGTGCCCGGCCTCTCGCGCCCGACAGACGGATCCTTTCGTGCCCTGCCTCTCGCGCCCGACAGGCGGGGCCTTCGCGAGCCGGCCTTACACGCCCAGCCTTTCGTGCCCAGCCACTCCTGCCCCAGCCACTCCTGCCTCAGCCATTCCTGCCTCAGCCATTCCTGCCTCAGCCATTCCTGCCCGCGAGGCAGAGCCGCCGTCGACGCGGTCCTCGCGCGGGACTCCGGCGCCCCGGGGCCGTCGCCGCGAAGTCGCCCCAGATTCATCGACACACATCCGACACTTGCGCGTGTCTTCCTTCTCCAAGGGCCCCGGCGTACCTTGAGCCGCCGATCTGATGTTCCGTCAGAATGTGGGGTGCCGAGGTGTCGTACCGGACGTACCAGAAACGAACCGCCGCGCTCGCGTCCCTCGCGGCCCTGGCCGGCTCGGCGGTGCTGATGGCCGCCCCGGTGGCCCATGCCGAGGTCGTGGACGTCGAGTACAACTGCAAGACGCCGATCGGGGACAAGTCCGCGGTGTCGCCCATCGACATCAAGGGGGTCGAGAGCGGCGACGGCTACAAGATCACGATGTCGTGGCAGAAGGGTGTGTCGTCCAGCCCGGTCGAGCTGGGCAAGGGCGCGATGACGCCCAGCGCCACGATCGAACTCGGCGGGGCCGAGAGCGGCACGCTCACGGTGACGGGGCCGGCGAACCAGGAGGCGATCCCGGCCAACACACCGATCAAGATCAACGACCTGAGCGGCACGTACACGCCGAAGGAGACCGGCAAGGTCGAGTTCACCGCGGGCGTGCTCACCATCAAGGCCCTCGGCACGGTGACCACCTGCACCCCGGGCAACGATCCCGGGCCGTCGCTGACCCTCGACGTCACCGTCGCTGGCGGGAGCGCCTCGGGCGGTTCGGGGGGCGGATCCGACACCGGTGGCTCGGGCGGCTCGAACGGATCGGGGAGTACGGGTGGTTCGGGTGGTTCGGGCGGTGAGCTGCCGCAGACCGGGCCCCTGGACTCGGCGGTCGCACTCGGCACGCTCGGCGGCACGGTGCTGCTCGCGGGCACGGCGGGGGTGCTGTGGGTGACGCGCAGGAACCAGGCGGTACGTCGCTGACGGGAGCCGAACGTGACCAGAAGGCGGCGGACCCCGGCATCGTGCGCGCTCTCGGGCTCGGCCCCGTACGCGACTTCCCACGCGCCCTCGCTGAGGGTGCTCACGGTGGTGGGACTCGCCCTTGCCCTGGCGCTTCTGTCGCCCCTCACGGACGGGACTGTGAAGGCGACGGCGCAGGCGCGGGCGGCCGCGGCCGAGCCGACCGTGAAGCTGTCCAAGTCCGAGGCGGGGACCGGGGGTTCGGTCACCGTGACGGGGAGCGGCTGGCGGCCGAAGGCGATCCTGATGGTGCTGATCTGCGGTCGGTCGACGCCGTCGAGGGGTGTGCCCGGGGGCACCGACTCCTGTGCCAACGCCGACGGGCGGGCCGTGACCGCCGACGACAAGGGCGGATTCCGCCGGGAGTTGCCGGTCGCCGAGCCGCCGGTGCCGTGCCCGTGTGTCGTGCACGTCTCCACCATCACGGGGCCGAAGGCCGACGCCGACGCGGCGTTCCAGGTCGCCGGGCACTCGGTCGAGCCGCTGCCGCAGGAGGTGACCGGCGGACGGCTGTCACTCCTGACGGACGGTCGACTGACGGGCTCCAGCGGGCTGTTGACCTGGTTCGGGGCGCCGCCCACCCGCGAACTGGTCCTCACCGTCGGCAACGTCGGTACCTCCCCGGTGAAGGACCCGGTCTTCCAGGTCGGCACCTCCCACGGGGTGTTCGCGCCGCGCTGGGCGGAACAGCGGTGGCGCGGCACGGTCCCGCCGGGTGGCAAGGCCCGTGTCACCCTGCCCGTCGACCTCGCGGCCGGGGCCCACGGCGACTACACCGTCTCCCTCAAGTACGGCGGCAAGGTCCTCACCGAGCAGCCGTGGACCGTGGGCCGCCCCTGGGGTGTCACCCTCTTCTGGCTGATGCTCTGTCTCGTCGTACCCGCCGCTCTGTTCCGGCTCGGCATGGCGGTGGTGGACCGCGTACGGCCGGGGCGTGAGACTCGCGATTCCCCACGCCGGAGGCTACGCGTCCCCGCCCTCCCCGCCTGGGTCCCCGGACCACCCCCGTCGTCCGCTGCCCACGCCCAACCCCGCACCCCGCCCCCGCCTCGCGCATCCTCGATGCTTCCGTGGTTCACACCGGACACGGACACGGACACGGACACGGACGCAGACATGGACATGGACATGGACATGGACTCAGACACCCGTCGAAGCAGGTGACGTCGACGGACGTGACGCCGAAGGACGTGACGCCGAAGGGCCGCCGCACCCCAGCAGGTGCGGCGGCCCTTCCCACGGTTTGTCGTCGTGCGTCGGTCTCAGTTGACGTCGCCCGTGAGGGCCCTGACCTTCTTGCGGTACATGTAGATCGCGATGCCGGCGAGGACGGCGAGGGTGGCCTCGACGGCGACCATGCCGGTGCCGCTGAGGTCGAAGCCGCCGACGGCCGGGTTGGAGAGCAGGCCGGTGATCGAGTCGCCCGCGGTGACCGCGAGGAACCAGACGCCCATCATCTGGCTGGCGTACTTGGCCGGGGCCATCTTCGTCGTCACCGACAGGCCGACGGGGGAGAGGCACAGCTCACCGACGGTCTGGATGAAGTAGATGCCCACCAGCCACATCGGGCTGGCCAGGGTGCCGTCAGCGGCCATCCCCAGCGGGATCAGGAAGAAGAAGAACGAGACACCGATGAGCACCAGGGCCATCGCGAACTTCACGGCCGTGCTGGGCTCCCGGCCCTGGCGGTTGAGCCACAGCCAGAGCCAGGCGAACACCGGGGCCAGCGCCATGATGAACAGCGGGTTCAGCGACTGGTACCAGGAGGTCGGGAAGTCGAAGCCGAGCAGCGAGCCGGCCACCTTCTCGTCGTTCGAGCCGAAGGCCTGGACCGTGGACGCGCCCTGGTCGTAGATCATCCAGAACACGGCGGCGGCGACGAAGAACCAGATGTAGCCGGTCATCTTCGACTGCTCGGCGGCGGTCAGCTCCTTGTCCCGCTTGATGCGCAGCAGCACACCGGCCGGGACGACCAGACCGATGACCGTCAGCGGGATCATCGCCCAGTTCAGGGTGAAGTGGCCGCTGAGGCCCACGGCGCCGTAGAAGACGGCCGCGACGGCCAGCCAGAGCAGGCCCTTGCGGAGCCAGGCGGCACGCTCCTCGGCCGCCAGCGGCTTGGGGACGACGTCGCTCCTCGGGCTCAGGGTGCGGCTGCCGACGAGGAAGGCGGCGAGACCGATGGCCATGCCGACCGCGGCCAGGCCGAAGCCGAGGTGCCAGTTGACCTCCTGGCCGACGGTGCCGATGGCCAGCGGGGCGAAGAAGGCACCCGCGTTGATGCCCATGTAGAAGATCGTGAAGCCGCCGTCGCGCCGCGGGTCCTCGGGGCCGTCGTACAGATGGCCCACCATCGTGGAGATGTTGGCCTTCAGCAGACCGGAGCCGGCCGCGACCAGGGCGAGGCCCGCGAAGAACGGTGCCTGACCGCCGGGCAGGGCGAGCACCAGATGCCCGGTCATGATCGTGACGGCCGCGATCGCCACCGTCTTGCGGGGACCCCAGACGCGGTCGCCGAGCCAGCCGCCGGGCATGGCGAGCAGATAGACCATCGCCGAGTAGACGGCGACGATCGTGGTGGTGGTGGCCAGATCCATGGCCAGGCCGCCGCCCATGCTCCCCTTGCCGGCGTCGGGGCCGCCGGAGAGCAGGTAGACGGTGAGGAGAGCCTTCATGCCGTAGTAGGAGAATCGCTCCCACATCTCGGTCATGAAGAGAGTGGCCAGTCCGCGGGGGTGGCCGAAGAAGGTGCCTTCGGCGCCGGGGGTTCCCCGGCCGGCCGAGTCCTTCGTCAGGCTGGACGCCATGGTCGTTCCTTGCTGGTCGGGACGGCGCACGTGGGGGCGCGCCCACAGGGTTGTTCCGCACGCAAAAGAGACCTTCAGCGCATATATGACGCCAAAGGTCCCCACGTGTAGCTACAGGTGTTCCGTCACCATACGTCAGAGGGTCGCAGGAAACGGAAGGGCTTGAGAGGCGGATCACAGGTAAGAAACCCCTGGTGATCGCATATTCGAAGGTCAATCAGGAGTTCATCTCACGCAGACGCAGAAGGTGACCGCGCAGGGCGCAGCGCGACGGCGCCCCGTTCACGGGATCGACGCGCGATCCCCACCGAACCCGGCCCTCATGTCCACGTGGCGGCGCGGATCTTCACCGGCGCCGGACGAAACGCCCACCGCAGTGGATCATGCCCCGGCAGAGTAAGAGAACCCTTGGACAAAGGTGTGAATCGTGCTTGCCGATCACCCTCCACCTGCGGTTCTCGGCGGACTACCATCAGCGCATGACCCGTGTACTGCTCGCCGAGGACGACGCGTCCATCTCGGAGCCGTTGGCTCGCGCACTGCGCCGGGAAGGGTACGAGGTGGAGGTCCGCGAGGACGGTCCCACCGCGCTGGACGCCGGAATGCAGGGTGGTGTCGACCTGGTCGTCCTCGACCTGGGTCTGCCCGGCATGGACGGCCTGGAGGTGGCCCGTCGGCTGCGCGCCGAGGGCCACACCGTGCCGATCCTCATCCTGACCGCGCGCGCCGACGAGGTGGACACCGTCGTCGGCCTCGACGCGGGCGCCGACGACTACGTCACCAAGCCCTTCCGGCTCGCCGAGTTGCTCGCCCGCGTCCGGGCCCTGCTGCGACGCGGCTCCGCGGAACCGGCGCAGCCGCCCGCCACCCACGGCGTGCGGATCGACGTCGAGTCCCACCGGGCGTGGATGGGGGACGAGGAGCTCCAGCTCACCGCCAAGGAGTTCGACCTGCTGCGGGTGCTCGTGCGCGACGCCGGCCGGGTCGTCACCCGTGACCAGCTGATGCGTGAGGTCTGGGACACGACCTGGTGGTCGTCGACCAAGACCCTCGACATGCACATCTCCTGGCTGCGCAAGAAGCTGGGCGACGACGCGGCGAACCCGCGGTACATCGCGACCGTGCGCGGGGTCGGCTTCCGGTTCGAGAAGAACTGAGGCCTGCCGGGGGCTGAGCCGGGCGCCCAGCGGCTCGGGGCGCGCGTGAGATGTGGCCGGGTGTGGTGTGGCCGGCCGGGGTCGTGGCGGCGGGACGTGCGCCGCGCCCCTTCGCTCGGCTCCCCGCGCCCCTCACGGGCGCTCGGCGGCTCCCCGTCCCCCCACGGACGCTCGGCCCCGCCACAGGTGCCGCACAATCGAAGGTCCCAGAACAACCCGCCCCGCCCGGAGGGCAACCGTGCGTCGCCGTCTCATCCAGTCCACCCTCGCCGTGGTCCTCGTGGTCATCGCCGTCTTCGGCGTCTCCCTGGTCATCGTCGAGACCCGCACGATCAGCAGCAGCGCGCAGGAGCGTGTGGAGTCCGAGGCGGTTCAGCTGACGAGCATCGTGGACAGCCGGATCATCGGCGACGAGAGGATCACCGCCGAGGTCCTCCAGGACCAGGTCGGCGACGAGCGCTACGCCCGTATCGAGATCCCCGGCCAGTCCACGATCGAGATCGGCGAGAAGCCCGTCGGCGACGTCATCAGTTACCAGGCCAAGGGCGAGAAGGACGAGATCGTCACGGTCGAGGAGTCCCGCTCGGCGGTCAGCCGTGAGGTCGGCCGTACGCTGCTGATCATCGCGGCCGTCGCCCTGCTCGCCGTCATCGCGGCCGTCCTCCTCGCCGTACGCCAGGCCAACCGCCTCGCCTCCCCGCTCACCGACCTCGCCGAGACCGCCGAACGGCTCGGCTCCGGCGACCCGCGCCCCCGCCACAAGCGGTACGGCGTCCCCGAGCTGGACCGGGTCGCGGACGTGCTGGACTCCTCCGCCGAGCGCATCGGCCGCATGCTGACCGCCGAGCGGCGGCTCGCCGCCGACGCGTCCCACCAGCTGCGCACGCCGCTGACCGCGCTGTCGATGCGGCTGGAGGAGATCACCCTCACCGACGACATCGACACGGTGAAGGAGGAGGCGCACATCGCGCTCACCCAGGTCGAGCGCCTGACGGACGTCGTGGAGCGGCTCCTCACCAACTCGCGCGACCCCCGCAACGGCTCCGCCGTCTCCTTCGAGCTCGACGAGGTCATCAAGCAGCAGCTGGAGGAGTGGCGGCCGGCCTACCGCAGCGCCGGGCGGGCCGTCGTCAGCTCCGGCAAGCGGCACCTCCAGGCCGTCGGCACGCCGGGCGCGGTCGCGCAGGTGCTGGCCGCGCTGATCGAGAACTCGCTGATGCACGGCGGCGGCACCGTGGCGCTGCGCACCCGCGTCACCGGGAACCAGGCGGTGATCGAGGTCACCGACGAGGGGCCCGGCGTCCCCGCCGAGCTCGGGGCGCGGATCTTCGAGCGGGCGATCAGCGGGCGCAACTCGACGGGCATCGGGCTGGCCGTGGCGCGGGACCTCGCCGAGGCCGACGGGGGCCGCCTGGAGATGCTGCAGGCCCAGCCGCCGGTCTTCGGGCTGTTCCTGTCGCGTACGCCGGTGCGGACGCCCGTCGGTGAGGACCGGCCGGTCAGGTAGGCCGGCGGTCGCTCGGCTCGCGGCTCTTGGTGCTCGGCTCGCGGTGGTCGGTGCGAGGAGCTCGTGGATGCGCCGGGGCCCTTCCGGGGCGCAAGGACGGCGGCCGTGGGGCCGGTGGAGCTTCTCGCGCCGTTCCCCGCGCCCCTTCAGGGGTGGCGAGCCTCAGCGGCGCTTGCCCGTGACCGTCGGCGGTTGGGCGGGCTCGGCTCCGAGGAACGATTCAGCGCGGGACACCGTCTCGCGCGCCGGGAGGGCCCGGAACACCCAGGTGCGGTACGACCAGAACCGGAAGAGGGTCGCCACGCCGATGCCGAGGAACTTGAAGATGTTGGACTGGAGAGGGCTGTCCCAGCCGAAGCCGTACGTCGCGGTGTAGAGCACCCCATTCTCGATCACCAGTCCGACCGCGCTGAACAGCAGGAACAGCGACAGCTCCTTCGTACGGCCGCTCTTGTCGCGGTCCCGGTACGTGAAGTAGCGGAAGCCGACGTAGTTGAACGCGATGGCGACGACCGTGGCGATGACGCTGGCCCGGACCACCTGGAGCTCGGTGGTGTGCCGCACGAGGTTGAACACCCCGAGGTTCACCAGCAGCCCCGCACCGCCCACCGCGCCGAACTTGGCGACCTCGCGCACGAGCAGGTCGAGCCGGCGGCGCAGGGCGCCACGGGGCCTCGTATCAGGCCCCGAGCTGGTACTTCCCATCGTGTGGCCCCCGTCGCTAGGTTCGGTCGGTGTCTGCCGGTGGTCTGCCGGTGGTCAGCCGGTCGCTGTCCCGTCCGAAAAGATCTGAACGATCCGAAATGAGTTGATCTTCGGTCGAAATCCACTGGTTCAGCCATGCTAACCAGCACCCCTGGGCAATGCCTGTGCAGAACCTCACAGCCGGGAGACAGGGAAGGTCCCGGGGCGGTCCGGTGGGGAAATGGGCGGGGAAATCGGGCACCCGGGAGTGGCCGATTCCGTGGCCGATACCCTGGGGGCGTGACGTTCCCGGTAGTCGGCATGGTCGGCGGTGGCCAGCTCGCTCGTATGACACACGAGGCGGGCATCCCGCTCGGCATCAGGTTCAAGCTCCTCAGTGACACCCCTCAGGATTCCGCGGCGCAGGTCGTCGGCGATGTCGTCATCGGCGACTACCGCGACCTCGACACGCTGCGTGCGTTCGCGCAGGGCTGCGACGTGATCACCTTCGATCACGAACACGTACCCACCGAGCATCTACGGGCCCTGGAGGCGGACGGCATCCCCGTGCGCCCCGGCCCGGACGCGCTCCAGCACGCCCAGGACAAGGGCGTGATGCGCGCGCGGCTCGACGCGATCGGTGTGCCCTGTCCACGGCACCGCATCGTCGCGGACCCCGACGACGTGGCCGCTTTCGCCGCCGAGGGCGAGGGGTTTCCGGTCATCCTCAAGACGGTCCGCGGCGGCTACGACGGCAAGGGCGTATGGGTCGCCCGGTCGGTCGAGGACGCCGCCGAGCCCTTCCGCGCCGGCGTCCCGGTCCTCGCGGAGGAGAAGGTCGACTTCCTGCGGGAGCTGGCCGCCAACGTCGTACGCTCGCCGCACGGCCAGGCCGTCGCCTACCCGGTGGTGGAGTCGCGGCAGGTCGACGGTGTCTGCGACACCGTGATCGCCCCGGCGCCCGACCTGGACGAGGCGCTCGCCCTGCGCGCCGAGGAGATGGCCCTGCGCATCGCCAAGGAGCTGGACGTCGTCGGCCACCTGGCGGTCGAGCTGTTCCAGACCCGCGACGGCCGCATCCTGGTCAACGAGCTGGCCATGCGCCCCCACAACTCCGGCCACTGGAGCCAGGACGGCGCGATCACCTCGCAGTTCGCCAACCACGTACGGGCCGTCCTCGACCTCCCGCTGGGGGACCCGCGCCCGCGTGCGAAGTGGACCGTCATGGTCAACGTCCTCGGCGGCGACTACCCCGACATGTACTCCGCGTACCTGCACTGCATGGCCCGCGATCCGCAGCTCAAGATCCACATGTACGGCAAGGACGTGAAGCCCGGCCGTAAGGTCGGTCACGTCAACACCTACGGCGACGACCTGGACGACGTGCTGGAGCGCGCCCGTCACGCTGCCGGTTACCTGAGAGGCACGATCACCGAATGAGCCCGGTCGTAGGCATTGTCATGGGGTCGGACTCCGACTGGCCCGTCATGGAGGCCGCCGCGCAGGCCCTCGACGAGTTCGAGATCGAGTACGAGGTCGACGTCGTCTCGGCGCACCGGATGCCGCGCGAGATGGTCGCGTACGGCGAGGAGGCCGCGGACCGGGGCATCAAGGTGATCATCGCGGGTGCGGGCGGCGCCGCCCATCTGCCCGGCATGCTCGCGTCCGTGACGCCGCTGCCGGTCATCGGCGTGCCGGTGCCGCTGAAGTACCTCGACGGCATGGACTCGCTGCTGTCGATCGTGCAGATGCCGGCCGGTGTGCCCGTCGCGACGGTCTCCGTCGCCGGCGCCCGCAACGCCGGTCTGCTGGCCGCGCGCATCCTCGCCACGCACGACCAGGAACTCCTCGGCCGTATGCGGGAGTTCCAGCAGGAGCTGAACGACCAGGCGACCGAGAAGGGCAAGCGCCTGCGCACCAAGGTCGAGGGAGCGGGCAGCGGCTTCGGGTTCGGGAAGTAGACGTAACCGACATGACGGGGATCACGGGGGAGATGGCCATGGCATCGCTGGAGGCGGCCCGGGAGCTGCTGCGGGAGTTCCCGGTCGCGGACGGGCACAACGACCTGCCCTGGGCGCTGCGTGAGCAGGTCCGCTACGACCTGGACGCGCGGGACATCGCCGGGGACCAGAGCGCCTTCCTCCACACCGACCTCGCGCGGCTGCGCGCGGGCGGTGTGGGGGCGCAGTTCTGGTCGGTGTACGTCCCCTCGGACGCGGCGGTCCTGCCGGGGGCCGTCACCGCGACCCTGGAACAGATCGACTGCGTACGGCAGTTGATCGACCGTCACCCTGCGGAGCTGCGGGCCGCGCTGACCGCCGCCGAGATGGAGGCGGCCCGCGCCGAGGGCCGAATCGCCTCGCTGATGGGCGCCGAGGGCGGCCACTCCATCGACAACAGCCTCGCCACGCTGCGGACGCTGTACGCGCTCGGCGTCCGCTACATGACGCTCACACACAACGACAACATCGCCTGGGCGGACTCCGCGACGGACGAGGCGGCCGTCGGCGGCCTGTCGGCCTTCGGCCGGGCGGTGGTGCGGGAGATGAACCGCGAGGGGATGCTCGTCGACCTCTCGCACGTGGCCGCGACGACGATGCGGGACGCGCTGGACACGTCCGCGGCTCCGGTGATCTTCTCCCACTCCTCGTCGCGAGCCGTCTGCGACCACCCCCGCAACATCCCGGACGACGTCCTGGAACGGCTCCCGGCCAACGGGGGAGTGGCGATGGTGACGTTCGTGCCGAAGTTCGTGCTCCAGGCCGCCGTCGACTGGACGGCCGCCGCCGACGAGAACATGCGGGCCCACGGTCTGCACCACCTCGACACCACCCCCGAGGGGATGGCGGTCCACCGCGCCTTCGAGGAGCGCAACCCCCGCCCGGTCGCCACGGTGTCCACGGTCGCGGACCATCTCGACCACATGCGCGAGGTGGCCGGCATCGACCACCTCGGCATCGGCGGCGACTACGACGGCACGGCCTTCACCCCCGACGGTCTGGGCGACGTCTCCTGCTACCCGAACCTGATCGCCGAGCTCCTCGACCGGGGCTGGTCCCGGCCCGACCTGGCCAAGCTGACCTGGCGGAACGCGGTCCGGGTGCTGGGCGCGGCGGAGGACGTGGCCCGGGACCTCCAGGCCCGTACGAGCCCGTCCAACGCGACGCTGGAACAGCTGGACGGGTGACACCGGCGCCGTCCGGACCTCACCCGGGTGGCGTAGTGACGGCCCCGCGTCGGCCGTTCAACCCGAACGCCCCACCCACCAGGAAGGCGAGCGGCCTCCGTGCCACGGTGACGAGTACTGCGATCACCCAACGGCTACGGAGGTCCGCCATGGCAGATCTGCAGGACGAACTGCAAGCCGCAGGGGAGGCCGGCGAGCTCGACACGCCTCCCTCCACGACCCGCACCGGGCCCGAGCGGAAACGCGCCGGGCGCCCACCGGCGGCGGAGCCGATAGCCCCCGGCGACGGCGGCCACCCCGACGACGGCGAGGCGGACGACGTCCGCCACGGTGGAGCGGCCGGCGTCCGTCGCGGTGGAGCGGCCGGCGTCCGTCGCGGTGGAGCGGATGTCCCCGAGGCCGCCGGTGGCGAAGCCGTCGTGGTGGCCGGATCCGCCGAGCCCTCCTCGGTTTCCTCCCCTTCCTCCGAACTGGCCGAGGCGGACGCCTTCCTCGTCGCGCACCCCGTCGCCGACGGATACAGCGGGCTGCCGTGGGTCCTGCGTCAGCTGCCCCGGTACGACCTGGAGCTGGGCGAAGGCAGTGTGGACACCGACGTGCCGCGCATGCGCAAGGGACACATCGGCGCGCTGTTCTGGTCGCTGCACCTCCCGGACGGCCTCACGGGCGAGCGGGCCGTGGGAGCCACGCTGGAGCAGCTGGACCTGGTCCGGACGGTCGTCGACGCCCATCCCGAGGGCCTGCGGCTCACGTACAGCGCCGGAGAGACCACCGACGCCCGCAACTGCGGTCGCGTCGCCGTCCTGCTGGGCCCCGCCGGAGCCCCGGCGATCGGCGACTCCCTCGGCATCCTGCGCGCCCTGCACGCGCTCGGCCTCAAGGCCCTCACCCTCGCCGGCGCGTCCTGGGCGGGCGAGTCCGGGCTGAGCAGGTTCGGTGAGGAGGTGGTCCGCGAGATGAACCGCATCGGCGTCCTCGCCGACCTCTCCGGAGCCTCCGGGGAGACCGTCCGCCGGACGCTCGCGGTCTCCCGCGCCCCCGTGCTGTGCACCCGCTCGGCGGCCGCCGCGCTGCGGTCCCACCCCGCCAACCTCCCCGACGACCTCCTCGCCGCCCTGGGCGAGGCGCGGGGCCTGTGCATGGTGCCGCTCACGGCGGAGCAGACAGGCCCCTCGGTCCGCGACGTGGCCGACCACCTCGACCACGTCCGCGCGATCGCCGGTCCCGAGTGCGTCGGTCTCTCCGGCACCTACGACTCCGGCGCGGCCCATCCCCGGGACCTCACCGACGCCTCCTGCTACCCCCGCCTCGTCGCCGAACTCATGCACCGGGGCTGGTCCGAAACCGACCTCGCCCTCCTCACCTGGGGCAACGTGCAACGCGTCCTGCGCACCGCCGACTTCACGGCCAGGGCGGCACGCGACCGCCGCGAGGCCTCGACGGCGAGGATCGCGGAACTGGACGGTTGACGAGAGGCTCGCGCCCCTGAAAAGGGGCGCGGCCCTCTTTTAGGGGCGCGGGGAACTGCGCGACCAGCCACGTACGACCCGCAGCCGCCGAACACACCCCGCGCCCCTCCCCCTACCGCGAACTACCGGGCACTCAGCCGCGGCAAAGGCAGAACGGATGCCCCGCGGGATCCGCGTACACCCGGAACCCCCGCTCACGATCCGCCGCGTCCAGCACCGTCGCCCCCAGCGCGAGCACCTGCTTCTCCGCCGCGTCCATGTCCTCCACGTCCAGGTCGAGATGGAACTGCTGCGACCGCTCCGCCGAGGGCCACTCGGGCGCCACGAACCCCGGTGCCTTCTGGAACGCCAGCCGCGCACCCACTCCCGGCACCTCCAGATCCACCCAGTCCCCCTCCCCGGTGACCTTCCCGCCGATCACCTCGGCGTAGAACCCGGCGAGCGCGGCCGGGTCGGGACAGTCCAGAACGACGACATCCAGCTTGGCGATGGCCATGGCCTTCTCCTTGCTCGTTCTCTGCTCACCTGCACTGCGGTTACCTGTAGAGGAGAGTAACCAGTAACGGTTACCTCATGCACCCCCATAAGAGGTAACCTCGCCGGCATGAGCGAGAGAGCGTCCGCCCCCGACGGCCTGGCCCTCGTCGAGCATCTGGTGAACACGTTGGACCTGGAGACGGGCGCCGACACCCTGGAGACCCCCGACAGCCGCGCCCGTCTGCACCTGACGGCCGACGAGGACCTCACGGCCGTGCGCGCCCTGCGGGAATCCCTCCGCGCGACCCTGCTCGCCCACGCCGGTCATCCCCCGCACGGCCCGGTGACCCCGCTCGGCACGCTCCTGGCCGCCGCACCGCTCGTCGTTGCGGTCTCCGCCGAGGACGGATCCGCGACCCTGCGCCCCGCCGCCGACCCGGCGCCCCTGCTCTCCCGCGTGGCCGCGGCCGTCGCCGAGGCCCTCACAGCGGGCACCTGGCAACGCCTCAAGGCCTGCGAGGGCGCCGACTGCCACTGGGCGTACTACGACCGCAGCCCGGCCGGACGCGGCCGCTGGTGCTCGATGCAGGTGTGCGGCGCCCGTGCGAAGATGCGCCGCTACCGGGCGAAGTAAGCGCTTCGCCCCCGCCGGGCGCCGGAACGGTGGACAATGGGGAAAGACGCCGTTCCGGCCGACTGAGCCTCGGCCGGAACGGCGTCACCTGTCACTGCCGTGAGCCGCTCGGGGCACGCCGCGAGACGTCCTACGCGGTCGGCCGCCCCATCGCCCGGTACGTCCACCCCGCCCGGCGCCACAGCTCCGGGTCCAGCGCGTTGCGGCCGTCCAGCACCAGCCGGGTCGACGCGACCTCGCCCAGCGCCGCCGGGTCCAGCTCGCGGAACTCGCGCCACTCGGTCAGGTGCAGCACGATGTCGGCGCCCCGCACGGCGTCCAGCGCGGTGTCGGCGTACCCGAGGGTCGGGAAGATCCGCCGGGCGTTGTCCATGCCCTTGGGGTCGTAGACGGTGACCTGGCCGCCCTGGAGGTGGATCTGCCCGGCCACGTTGAGGGCGGGGGAGTCGCGCACGTCGTCGGAGTCGGGCTTGAAGGTGGCGCCGAGCACGGCGACCCGCTTGCCCAGGAACGACCCGCCGCCCAGCGCCTGCCGGGCCAGCTCCACCATCTGCCCGCGCTGACGCATGTTGATGGAGTCGATCTCCCGCAGGAACGTCAGGGCCTGGTCGGCGCCCAGCTCACCGGCGCGCGCCATGAACGCCCGGATGTCCTTCGGCAGACACCCGCCGCCGAAGCCGATGCCGGCCCGCAGGAACTTCTTCCCGATCCGGTCGTCGTACCCGATGGCCTCCGCCAGCTTGGCGACATCGCCCCCGGCGGCCTCGCACACCTCCGCCATGGCGTTGATGAAGGAGATCTTGGTGGCGAGGAAGGAGTTCGCGGAGGTCTTCACCAGCTCGGCGGTCGGGAAGTCGGTGAGGACGAACGGGGAGCCCTCCTCGACCGGCGTCGCGTACACCTCGCGCAGCAGCTTCTCGGCCTTCTCGCTGCGCACGCCCACCACGATCCGGTCCGGGTGCAGCGTGTCGTTCACGGCGAAGCCCTCGCGCAGGAACTCCGGGTTCCAGGCCAGCTCGGCGTCCTCCCCGGCGGGCGCGTGCTCGGCGAGGTACGCGGCCAGCCGGTCGGCGGACCCCACCGGCACCGTCGACTTGCCGACGACCAGGGCCGGGCCCGTCAGATGCGGGGCGAGCGAGGCGAAGGCCGCGTCGACGTACGACATGTCGCAGGCGTACTCGCCGTGCCGCTGCGGGGTGTTCACGCAGACGAAGTGGATGTCGCCGAAGGCCGCGACCTCGGCGTAGTCGGTCGTGAAGCGCAGCCGCCCGCTCGACCCCTCGATCCCGGCGACATGCTTGCGCAGCAGCTCGCCAAGACCCGGCTCGTACATCGGGACCTCGCCCCGCCGGAGCATGTCGATCTTCTCTTCGACGACATCGAGTCCGAGCACCTCGAACCCCAGCTCGGCCATGGCCGCGGCGTGGGTCGCGCCGAGATAGCCGGTGCCGATCACGGTGATCTTGAGGGCCATGGGTGCTCCTGGGGGTGTCCGGCCGTGGGGCTGTGCACGCGTGCACAGCCGCGTGCATGCGTGCACGTGAGCATAGTCGGGGCGTGTTCGAGCCCATGACCGGGCAGATTCCCCGGGGGTTCGCGCGGTCTGTCGTCAAACTCACGTACCAGTCAGGTGAGCAGACCTTTAAAATTTGAGTTACTTAACGGTAGTTAGCGTCAGGAGCGTGAGAGACCTTGGCCGGATCGGCTGATTTCGACCTGTACCGCCCGTCCGAGGAGCACGACATGCTCCGTGACGCGATCCGTTCCCTCGCCGAGGCGAAGATCGCGCCCTACGCCGCCGCCGTGGACGAGGAGGCCCGCTTCCCGCAGGAGGCGCTGGACGCGCTCGTCGCGAACGACCTGCACGCCGTGCACGTGCCCGAGGAGTACGGCGGCGCCGGCGCCGACGCGCTCGCCACGGTCATCGTGATCGAGGAGGTGGCCCGCGCCTGTGTGTCGTCCTCCCTCATCCCGGCCGTCAACAAGCTCGGCTCGCTGCCGGTGATCCTCTCCGGCTCCGAGGAGCTGAAGAAGAAGTACCTGGGCCCGCTCGCCAAGGGCGACGCGATGTTCTCGTACTGCCTCTCGGAGCCGGACGCGGGCTCCGACGCGGCCGGCATGAAGACCCGCGCGGTCCGCGACGGCGACCACTGGATCCTCAACGGCGTCAAGCGCTGGATCACCAACGCGGGCGCCTCCGACTACTACACGGTCATGGCCGTCACGGACCCGGAGAAGCGCTCCAAGGGCATCTCCGCGTTCGTCGTCGAGAAGTCCGACGAGGGCGTCTCCTTCGGCGCCCCGGAGAAGAAGCTCGGCATCAAGGGCTCCCCGACCCGCGAGGTCTACCTCGACAACGTCCGCATCCCCGCCGACCGCATCATCGGCGAGGAGGGCACCGGCTTCGCCACGGCGATGAAGACCCTGGACCACACCCGCATCACCATCGCCGCCCAGGCCCTCGGCGTCGCCCAGGGCGCCCTCGACTACGCCAAGGGCTACGTCCAGGAGCGCAAGCAGTTCGGCAAGCCGATCGCCGACTTCCAGGGCATCCAGTTCATGCTCGCCGACATGGCCATGAAGATCGAGGCCGCCCGCGCCCTGACCTACCAGGCCGCTGCCAAGTCCGAGCGCGGCGACAAGGACCTCACCTTCCAGGGCGCCGCCGCCAAGTGCTTCGCCTCCGACGTCGCCATGGAGGTCACCACGGACGCCGTCCAGCTCCTCGGCGGCTACGGCTACACCCGCGACTACCCGGTGGAGCGCATGATGCGCGACGCCAAGATCACCCAGATCTACGAGGGCACCAACCAGGTCCAGCGCATCGTCATGGCGCGCAACCTTCCCTGACCCTCCGGCGTAGTCCGCGCACAGCCCCCGGCACCCCGCCGGGGGCTGTTGTCGTGCGGGACGGACGGGGCGGATTGTTTCCGTCCGCCCGATGGCGGGCCCGGGCGGGGAGGCGTAGGACGGAAGGTGCGGGTCCGGCCCCGGACCCCGCTCTCCCACCCACCCCCAGGAGGAGCCATGACGCAGCAGGCCGGGAACATGACCGCGATGAGCAAGGAGATGCAGGACTGCGTCAACGCCTGCATGACGTGCCACGGCGTGTGCGAGGAGACCATGAGCTCCTGCATGCAGGCCGGCGGCCAGGCCCAGATGCAGATCATGCGCGCCCTGATGGACTGCGCCGAGATGACCCGTATGTGCGCGGACATGATGATGCGCCGCTCGCCGCTGTCCGCCGAGATGTGCGCGATGTGCGCCCGCGCCTGTGACATGTGCGCCGAGGCGTGTATGTCCATGCCGGACGATCAGCAGATGATGCGCTGCGCCGAGGCGTGTCGCCGCTGCTCCGAGATGTGCCGGACGATGGCGGGCGCGACCGCCTGACCCGTCACACGAACACCCGAACGCCCGAACACCGAACGACCGAGGGGCATCCCGCCACGGGATGCCCCTCGGTCACGGCGCCGCCGGTCAGTTGGCCGACACCGTCACCGTCTCGTCGTTCTTCAACTGCTCCACCAACTGCTTCACCTTCGCGGTGTCCCACTGGAGGTTGCCGTTGGCGGAGTTGCCGGAGATCGGCATGTTCATCGACTTGCCGTCGCCGCCCGTCACGCCCTTCATCGCCCAGAACATGTCGGCCAGGTCGAACAGGCTCATGTCCTTGTCGACGATCAGGGTGTCCAGGCCCGCGCTCATCGTCGGGTAGAGCTTGAACGGGTTCAGCACCGTGCTCGGCGTCGCCGTCTGACTGGCGAGGGCCGCGAGGAACTTCTGCTGGTTCTTCGTGCGGTCCAGGTCGCTGCCGGCGAGGGCGTAGCGGGTCCGGACGAAGGCGAGGGCCTGCTCGCCGTTGAGGGTCTGCTTGCCCGCCTCGAAGTCGGCACCGGACTTGGTGTCCTTCATGCCGCCCTTCGGGATCTCGATCTCGACCCCGCCGACCGCGTCGACGATGTTCGCGAAGCCCGCGAAACCGATCTCCACGTAGTGGTCGATGTGCAGCCCCGTGTTGGCCTCGACGGTACGGACGAGCAGCTCGGGCCCGTCCTCCGCGTACGCCGCGTTCAGCTTCACCTGGCGGCCGGTGCCCTGGTAGGTCTTGCCGGACTCGGAGCCGACGAACGACGGTATCTCGACGTTCGAGTCACGGGGCAGCGAGACCAGCGTCGGGCCGTTCGAACCGGTGTGCAGGATCATCATCGAGTCCGTGCGCTTGCCGTCGGCGGACCCGGTGTGGAGTTCCTTCTTCTGCTCGTCGGACAGGCCCGCACGGCTGTCGGAGCCGACGATCAGGTAGTTGGTGCCCTCGCCCGCCTCCGGCCGGTCGATGACCTTCGACAGGTCGACCTCGCGGTTGAGCTTGGAGTCGGCCCAGAAATACGTGCCGATCGTCGTCGCGAGCAGCACCACGGTGACCGTGATCGCCGTCAGCTTGATACGGCGCCCCCAGTTCGGCGCGCCCCGCCCGCCCCGGCCGCCGCCGGGACCGCCCGGACCGCCGGGAACCCCGGCGCCGTAGACCTGGCCGGTGTTGTAGTCGCTCTGGTAGCCGCCGCCGTACTGGTCGGGACCGCTGTTGCCGTAGCCGTCACCGTCACCGTACGCGTCGCCGTAGGACGGCTGCTGGGGCACACCACCCTGAGGGGGTGCCGACGGGCCGCGACGGACCTGGCGCATCACGCGCGCACCGTCGGGCTGGGCGTAGTCGCCGCCGCGGTTGTTGCCGGACCATCCCTCGGGCCAATCGTTCATGCGCCCCAGTGTGCCGGGTCGGGCTGTGCCCTTTACAAGGGTCGATGAAAAACAAAGGCAGGGCTGTTGCGAAGCCGACACAAATTGCACGGTTTTGTAGGGGGCCGGGCACCTGTTGATCAGCGGGAAGCGGTGTGAGCGCGAGTGCGGGGAGCATGGGGTTGCTCACGTCCCCGCGGCGGAGCCGCGAGTCGACTCGGCCCGGTGGCCCCTACGGGGCGCACGTCACCTGGTCGCCCCGCACCACTCCCGATTCGCCCTTCTCCGGGTTTTCGGCGCGTACCTTGCGGACCTGCTCGAAGTCCGTGCCGACGACCACCTTGAGGGTGGGGCCCTGGGCGCGGACGGGGCGGAGTTCCGAGCCCGGGAGCGCGGCCGCGAGGGAGCGGGCGGAGCGGTCCCAGCGGGGGTCGTGGAAGACCAGGGTGCGGGTGACGTTCGGCTGCGGGGCGTTGACCGGGGTCCTGGTGGTGCGGAAGCCGGTGGCGGCCAGCTGACGGTCGACCTTCTTGCCGAGGCCCACGACGGCGGTGCCGTTCTCGACCTGCACGCGGATCTGCTGCGGGGCCACATCGACGAGCGCGTACGTGCCGCGCGCCTTGTAGGGCGCGAGGGGGCGGTCGTCGCGCAGGGCCTCGAAGAGCCGGGCGGCCTTGGCGTCGTCCCACTTCAGGGTCGAGCCGACGCCCTCCACGGCGTATCCCATGCGTCCGATGGGCACGGTGGTGAACTCCGACGAGGCCGGTGTGAGGTTGCGCATCGCGCGGCCGAGGTCGATCAGCTCACCGGTGCCGAACTCCTTGTCGGCGCGGACGGAACCGAGGACGGCCTGGGTGATGTCGCGGAACTTCATCGGGTTGAGCAGCACCCCGGAGGAGGTGGCCTGGGACATCAGGGACGCCATGAACCGCTGCTGGCGCTTCATCCGGCCCAGGTCGGAGGAGCCGTCGGCGTGCCGGGAGCGGACGTACTGGAGGGCCTCGCCGCCGTCCAGCTCATGCGTGCCCGCGTCGAGGTCGAGGCCGGTGTAGGAGTCCTTGAGGGGGCGGGTGGTGCAGATCTCGACGCCGCCGAGGACGTCGACGGTCCGCATGAAGCTGGTGAAGTCGACCTCGACGTAGTGGTCGATCTTCACCTTGGTCATGTGCTCGACCGTGCGCACGGTCAGCTGCGGCCCGCCCTCCGCGTAGGCCGCGTTCAGCTTGATCGGGTGGGAGCGCACGGTCTTGCCGGTGGCGCGGTCGGTGTGCTCGGGCGTCTCGGCGTACGAGTCGCGCGGCAGGCTCACGATGCTGGCGCGCTCCCTGTCCTCCGAGATGTGCACGATCATCATCGTGTCCGTGCAGTGACAGGGGGCCCCGCCCAGCCGGTACTTGCGCCGCTGCTCCTGGCTGATCCGGTCGCGGCCGTCGGTGCCGACCAGCAGCACGTTCATGCCGTGGCCCGCCTCGGGGCGGTTCTTCATGTCCTTGAAGGCGTCGACCCGCTTGATCTCGCCGTCCAGGCGGGTCACCACCGCGTGCCCGATGCCCGCGGCGGCCAGCACCACCACCGAGAGCGTGGTCACCGCCCGCATGGCCCAGCTCCGTCGCCGGGGAGGCACGGGTGGCCGGGTTTGCTGCGGACGGGCTGGACGGCGGGGCGGTGCGGACACGGGGGACACCTCCGCGAGACCGGTCAGGGGAAGGGGGAGAAGTCAGAGAACCTTGAGCACCGTAGGTTCCCGGCATCCGCGCCCCGCGCACGCGACCGGGCGGCGCGCGTTCGTGTCCCCCGTTCGCGGTAACGTGAGCCCCCTATGAACGCCAAGCCCGACGTGCAGCTCCCCGCCGTGTCCGTGATCATGCCCGTCCTCAACGAGGAGCGGCATCTGCGCGGAGCCGTCCAAGCGATCCTCGCGCAGGAGTACGCCGGCGAGATGGAGGTCGTGATCGCCCTCGGTCCGTCCACGGACCGCACGGACGAGATCGCCGCCGAGCTCGTGGCCGAGGACCCGCGCGTGCACACCGTCCCGAATCCCACGGGCCGTACGCCCGCCGCGCTCAACGCCGCGATCAAGGCCTCCCGCCACCCGATCGTGGTCCGCGTCGACGGCCACGGCATCCTCTCGCCGAACTACATCGCCACCGCCGTACGGCTCCTGGAGGAGACCGGCGCGCAGAACGTCGGCGGCATCATGCACGCCGAGGGCGAGAACGACTGGGAGCGCGCGGTCGCCGCCGCGATGACCTCGAAGATCGGTGTCGGCAACGCCGCCTTCCACACCGGCGGCGAGGCGGGCCCGGCCGAGACGGTCTACCTGGGTGTCTTCCGGCGCGAGGCGCTGGAGCGGCAGGACGGCTACAACGTGGAGTTCATCCGCGCCCAGGACTGGGAGCTGAACTTCCGCATCCGCGAGGCGGGCGGCCTCATCTGGTTCTCGCCCGAGCTTCGCGTGTCGTACCGGCCCCGGCCCAGCGTGAAGGCGCTCGCCAAGCAGTACAAGGACTACGGGCGCTGGCGGCACGTCGTCGCCCGCTACCACGAGGGCTCCATCAACCTGCGCTACCTCGCCCCGCCGACCGCGGTCTGCGCCATCGTGGCCGGCACCCTGGTGGGCGCCCTGGTGACCCCGCTGGGCTTCGTCGTCCCCGGAGGCTATCTCGCGGCGATCGTGGCGGGTTCGATCCCGGCGGGCAAGGGGCTGCCGCTCAAGGCACGCCTCCAGATCCCCGTCGCCCTCGCCACCATGCACATGTCCTGGGGCTTCGGCTTCCTCACCAGCCCCAAATCGCTGGCGAAGAAGGTCATCGCGTCCCGCCGCCCGGCGGTGCTGACGGAGAGCTGAGCACGGAGCACCTGCGAGCGGGGCCCCTCCCACGGCCGGGAGGGGCCCCGCTCGCACGTTCCGGGCCTTTCACCAGGTGAACGCCGGATTGACCTTCATACAGGCCTTGTCGTTCGCGCCGTTGAGGGCGTCCGCCGACTTGGGAGTCGTGTCGTCCTCCTTCTCGGCCTCGTAGGTCTTCCCCTCGCGCCAGTCGGCGCCGACGACGAGCGTGACGCCGCTGACGTTCGTGGACTTCTCCACCTGGCCGAGCGGGACACCGAGGGCCTTGGCGACCGCCTGGGCGTCACCCTCCAGCTCGGCGCTCGGGTAGCGCACGACGGTCTTGTCCTCGGTGGTCGCGGTGGCCGTGTCGGACGAGGCCTTGGCGAAGCCGTCCTCGACGAGCAGCCGCGACACCGTGTGCGCGCGGCCGGCGACCGGGGCGAGGGTGGAGGTCATGGTGCCGTTGATCACCAGCACCCCGATGTCGTCCTTCGCCGCCGCGGGGTCGTCGGAGGTCGCGTCCTCGGTGGTGGTCTTCTTCTTGTCCTTGCCGTCCAGGGCGATGTCCTCGCGCACCAGCCGGAACAGCTTCTCCGCGTCGCCCTCCTTCGGTACGACGCGCGCGCCGGCGTACGTGTACGGCATCGTCGTCATCGTGATCCGGGCCGGCTCGACCTTGCGCAGTTCCATGCTGAGGTCGTACAGCTCGGCGACGTCACCGAGGCCCTCGTCGACGGTGAGCGCGTCGGTGGCCTCCTCGGCGAGCTTGCGCAGCTTGTTCGGGTTGGTGATCGTGGCGTTCTCGCGCAGCTCGCGGACCATCGCGTTCATGTACTGGTGCTGGGCCTTGGCGCGCGCTATGTCGCTGCCGTCCTCGAAGCCGTACCGGGTGCGCAGCCACTGCAGGGCCTGCTTGCCCTTGATGTAGGTGGTGCCCTCCTCCAGCTTCAGCCCCGACCCCTTGCCGTCGCTGGTGTGCGAGTGGATGTTGGCGTCCACGCACACCGGCACACCGCCGATCGCGTCGGCCATCGACACCACACCGGAGAAGTCGACCATCATGAAGTGGTCGATACGGATCCCGGTCAGCTTCTCCCAGGTCGCGACCGTGCAGCCGGGGCCGCCGCGCTCCAGCGACTGGTTGGTCATCGAGTGGGTGAGCGCCTCGTACACCTCGCCGCTGTCCGGGTCGGTGCACTTGGGGATGTCCAGCAGGGTGTCGCGGGGCATGCTGACGACCGACATGTTGGTGCGGTCCGCGGACAGGTGCAGCAGCATCTGGACGTCGGCGAGGGCCGGCCCGTTGAAGTTCTCCTTGGCGCCGCCGAGTTTCTGGTTCTCCGCGGTGTCCCGCGCGTCCGAACCGATCAGCAGGATGTTCAGCGGGGTCTGGCCGGCCGCGTTCGGCGTCGGCTCGGCGATCTTGGTGTCGCCGAGGTTCAGCTTCTCCTTCTTGATGTTGCCGTTGAGGTGCTGGTAGTAGAGATAGCCGGCACCGGCGGTGCCGAGTATCACGACCGCCAGTACCGTCGCCGACCAGCGCAGCACACGTCTGCGCCGGGGCCTGGCGGGGGCCTTCGCACGCCCCCGCACACCACCACCGTCGCCGCCGTTGCGGCGCTTGCGTCCGCCCTGTTCGGGGACCTTGACGTCCGCGTCGCCGTCCGAGCCGGACGCGTCGCCGTCCGAGTCGGACGCGTCACTCTTCGGATCCAGGTCACCGTCCTGCTCGCCGGGTTCATCGACACGCGGTCGCCCCCCGTCCCCGCGCACGTCGCTCCGTACCATCTCCCTGCCCCTCCCCACCCTGCCGTGGCGGGGCCGTCCCCGCCTCCTGTTGGACCGTCGAGAACCCGACCTGGATGTACTCATGTTCTGTTGAACGCGTCATGTGTTCCGACCGGATGACATGCGGACACGGTTCGGCGCGGGGCACAGGCCGCCCCACGGCACTCCGACGACATCAGAACCGACCGGGCGGGCGCGTCGTCGCGCCCGCCCGGTGCACCACCGGATCTCTCGACTGTCTCGACTGTCTTGCTGCTCGCGTCCGGTTAGACGCGCCACGACCCCGTCAGGTCATCAACTGGCGCATTTTTCCTTGTCCGCGGTGTTCTTCTGGACGTCCAGATCCGTCGCCGAGCCCCCGCTCAGCGGCACCCCGGCTCCCTTGAAGTCCTCGCCCAGGGTCAGCACCATCGAGGGCAGGCCCTGGGAGTTGGTCTCGCTGTTGCCCTTGCCGGGCTTCAGCGCGGACGCGGACAGACCCATGAGGTCGGCCAGCTTGCGCGCCTGGTCGGCCTGGTCCGGGTCGTACGCGAGGGTCGTCTTCGACAACGTCTTGTCGGCGTTGCCGAGTTGGCTCGACTTGGTCACGCCGACATCATTCTGCAGCCAGTTGAGAGTGGCCTGTGCGCTGCCGGCCTCGGCACCGCCGTTGTAGACGCTGACCCGGACCTCGGAGGCGTCGGCGCGCGTGCCCTTGAGCTTCGCGGCCTCCTTCTCCTTCTTCTGCTTCTTCACCTCGGTGAGCGAGATGTCGTTCCTGATGGTCTCGAAGAGCTGCTCGGCCTTGCCCGGCGTGGGCAGCACGGTCGCGCCGTCGGTGTTGTCGACGACCGGCACGGTGGTGAAGGTGATGTTCTTCGTCTTCACCTTGCCGACCTCCTGGCCGAGCGAGGCCAGCTTCTTGATGTCGGAGATCTTGGAGTCGACCGACAGGGCGCTGGTGGCGGCCTCCGCGAGGTCCAGCACCTTCGTCGGGTCGGTGAGTGTGTCCTTCGACTTCATCTGGCGGATCATCGAGCTGAGGAACTGCTGCTGCAGCTCGATCCGGCTCAGGTCGCTGCCGAGGCCCACGCTGTAGCGGGTGCGCAGGAAGGCCAGCGCCTCCTCGCCCTCGATGGTGTGCTTGCCCGCGGTGAGGTCCAGCTTGGACTTGGAGTCCTTGATGTCCTTCTCCAGGCACACCTCGACACCGCCGATGGCCGTGGAGAGCGTCTTCACCGCGTTGAAGTCGGCCACCATGAAGTGGTCGGGGGTGATCCCGGTCAGCTCGGTGACCGTGCGCATCGTGCAGCTCGGGGTACGGCCGTCCTGACCGAGGCTCGTGTTGAACCGAACGTTCTGCGTGCCCGAGATGTCCTTGGTCGAGCCGTCCTCCTGCTCGGTCGGGCACTCCGGGATGTCCACGATCATGTCGCGCGGGATGCTCATCGCGGTGGCGTTCGTACGGTCCTTGGAGACGTGCAACAGGATCGTGGTGTCGGCGTGGCCGACGCTGTCCTTGTCGCCGTAGCTCCCGTTGCCCGCGCCGGTCCGCTTGTCCGTGCCGATCACCAGCAGGTTGATCGCCCGGTCCTTGCTGAAGCCGCCGGTGCTCGCGCCGTCGTCCGAGATCTTCTGGATGTTGTTGTTGAGGTGCTGGTAATAGAGGTAGCCCGCGGCGCTCACCCCGACCAGCACGAAGGCCAGCGTGCCGCCCGTCCACACCAGTATCCGTTTGCCGGTCGACTTCTTGGGCCTGCTCTTGCCCCGGCCGCCGCGGCGACCCGGCAGCGGGTCCTCCTCGGGCGTGCCCCGCCGACGCCGGGGTCCCGGGAGCGTGTCGGGGATCTCCCGGGTGTCCGTGCCCACCGACGCGGAGCGTGTGGAGGTACCGCCACCCGCGGCCCTGGCCCCCGCCGCGGCGGGCGTCGCACGACGCGGCCTCGGCACCGCCGACTGCGGTGCGGAAGGGGTCAGTCGCAGTTCGTATTCACCGGTGCTCGGGTTGAGTACCCACTGGTCTGCGGGGTCGATGTCATCCGCCCGCCCACGGCCTTGCGCGTCCACGGTTGTCTGATTCCTCCGTCGGGGCCACGCGGCGCCTTCCCCCTCAAAAGACGCTCGGGTCTCGCTGCAAGTGGTGCGTGACCGGAAGGCCTGACACACCGGATCGCTCACACTAGCCGCACGATCAGGCGCAGAGCGACGGCGGTGACAAATTGCACGTCCCTACAACCGGGCAATCCGCCCATTTCCTAGAGCATTTGTTCCTGCTGTTGACGTGTGCTTTACCTGTGGAACCCCTCCGGAGTCATCCGCAGTCCTCCTCGGCGGCCGTGCTGCCGCGGAAAGTCGGCACCGGATCCGGCGTCCCGGAGAGGCTTCCCGAAAGCTCTTCCGAATGCCCTTCCCGCGTCCCCTCCGGCAGTTCGCGCGCCACCGCCACGGGTGCGTCGGCGCGCAGCCGTGCGAAAAGGCTCCGTGCCGCCGGCTCGACGAGCTCGTCACGATTGGCGTCGTACGCATACGACTTCCGAGGAACGGTCAGGAATTGCACCTTTTCCATAGGGATCGTGCGCAGGCCGCGCACCAGGTCGTAGAGCCCGCGCAGACTCGCCAGTCCCGGGTCCGTGGTGAGCGAGGAGGTGGCCGCGTCGAGCACCGGATACAGCTTCACGGGATTCAGCAGGACGTCATTGCCGCGCACCTTCGCCGCCAGCGCCGCGAGGAACCGCTGTTGCCGGTCGATCCGCTCGGTGTCGCTCCCGTCGCCCAGCGACTTGCGGGCCCGCACATATCCCAGTGCCTGTTCCCCGTCGAGCTTCACCCTGCCCGCGGGCAGACGCAGTTCGGCCTGTTTGTCGTGAATGGGTTCGGCGAGGCACACCTCTACCCCGTCCACGGCGTCGACCATCTCCTTGAAACCGTTGAAGTCCACCACGACGTGATGGTCGATCCGGATATCGGTCATTCGCTCGACCGTCCGAATCGTGCAGGCCGAACCACCGCTCTGGAACGCGTAGTTGAACATGGTGAAGACCGGCTCGGTGCGACTTCCGTCCGGCCGCCGGCAACTCGGTACGTCCACCATCAGATCCCGCGGCAGCGACACCGCCGTCGCGCTCCGCCGGTCCGCCGCGAGGTGCAGCAGGATCGTCGTGTCGGACCGCTCGGTGCCCGAATCCCGCCCGTACTCGCCGTTCTCGTCCCCCGACCGCGAGTCCGACCCGATGACGAGGATGTTCTGCGCGCCCCGCACCAGCGCCGTCGGCCGCTCCTTCTCGTACCGCGCCAGTTCGTCCGCCGCCGACCGGTCCGAGGTGATGTTCCCGTCCAGCTTCTGGTACGCCGCCCAGCCCACCCCCAGGGCTCCGACGACCATCAGGGCGGCGCCGCTCCCCACCCACCGCCCCCACCGCCGTCGACGCCGACGCCGGGGCCCGAGCCCGGTGGGCGAACCGCCCGCACCGGGCCCGAGCCCACGCGCCTGCCCTCCGACGTCGTCCACTTCCGGCCACCCCTCACGGCGTACGAGCGAGTCGTTGCTCTTACGACGATGGCGCGGAGGGGCCGCGAGGGCGGCCGGGGCTAGGCCGAACGGGGGACGGGGCGGTGCCCTGTGGCCGCCCTGAAGGGGCGCGGGAAACCGCGCGAGCAACCGGAACGCACCTGCGTCCGCCCGCCTGCCTCACACCCCCACGGCGTCACCGCGACCACTCAGTGGTCAGGGGCAGCCGTGCCCTGAAGGGGCGCGGGGAACCGCGCGAGCAACCAGAACGCGCCTGCGGACGCCCGCCTGCCTCACACCCCACGGCGTCACCGCGAGCGCGTCGAAGCGACCACGTCACCGGGAGACAGAAGTGACCCGCTCACTCTCGATCCGCTTGGCGAGCGCGTCCTCACCCACCTGCTCCAGATGCCGGCACAACACCACGGACCCCCCGGTGGCAAGCGGCCCGTACAGCCCGGCGGCCAGCCCTTCCCACGTGTCGTACCCCAGCCCCGAGAGCAGCCGGGACCCCGGTCCCGTCAGCCCCAGGCCTCCCGCCTCCGCTCGAGCCCGCTCGACGACCTCCGCCCCGCTGAACTCCCGCCCGGCCACGACCAGGGCCGCCTCCTCCGGATCCACCGGCGCGTACGGCACGAACCGGTCCCCCTGCGAGGGCACCTCCACGGCGTAGTCGGCGAACCCGGCGGGGGTCTGCGGGAACCGCCCACCGAGCGGCCGCAGCGCGAGAGCGACGCGCTCCCCGGAGCAGGCCCGCGCCGCGTCCAGCGTGTCCGGGCCGCTCACCACGAGGTCGGCCGCGCCCGGGTCCCCGCCGACATCGGCGACCACCCCCACGGACGAACACGCGAGCAGCCACACCGCCGTCTGCCAGTGCGCCGGCAGCAGCAGCGCGACCCGGTCGCCGGGCTCCGCCGACAACTCGCCCTGAAGGAGGTTCGAGGTCTTGGCCACCCAATTGGCGAAGGTGGCCACGGACAATTCGACCCGCTCGCCCGTGGCGTCGTCGTAGAAGGTCACCAGCGGGCGCGCGGGATCCGTGGCGAGCGCGGATCGCAGCAGGTCGGCAGGGGTGCGGTCGGTGGCGTTCATCCGCGTAAGCGTACGCGGGGACCGCCGCGCCCGTGGGTCCGGGCGGACCGGAAGGCTAACCGGTTCGGCGGAGTGGCGCCGACGGCCCGTCAATTCCGCGATGGACAGATATGTATGACTATGTCCAGGATCAGACGCATGCGTAGATCACGATTCCTCGCGTCCTCGATCGGCGTCACCTGCGCGGCGGCACTCGCCCTCCCGGCGGCACTCCCGGCGACGGCCTCCGCGGCGACCCCGACGGACTCGTCCTCCACGGCGACCCAGGCCTTGGCGCAGCCCTCGACCCCCACCCGTCCGCTCGCGCTCGCCCGGGCGTCCGGCAGCACCCAGTCGCTCCCTCTCGTCCCCCTCGGAGTGGACCGGAACCTCGGTCCCGCCGCCCCCGAACAGGGCCTCGGCAAGCGGGACGTGCGCTCGTTCTCCCTGGTGGGCGTCGTCTGGGACGACCCGGACGCCGAACTGGAGGGCCGCGTCCAGGTCCGTACCCGTGCGACGGACACCGCCCGGTGGTCCGGCTGGCAGGACGTCGAGACGCACAACCACGAGCACGCCGCCGACCCGGACACCGCCGAACGCTCCTCGGGCCGGGTGCGCGGCTCCACAGCTCCGCTGTGGGTCGGCGACTCGGACGGCGTCGAAGTGCGCGTCCGCGCCGAGACCCGGGGGCGTACGGCCGCCCCGGGCGTCCAGTTGCTCCCGGACGGCCTACGTCTGGAGCTGGTCGACCCCGGCGTCGGCGCCCCCGCTGGTGCGGCGGGAGCGGCGGCCGTGACCGGGGCCGCGCACGCCGCCGAACCCCCGCCCGTCGGCACCGTGGACACCCCGAGGTTGGGCGCGCTGACCGCCGAGTCGGCCGCCGCCTCCGCCGTCAACGCCGACCTCGCGCCGCTCGGCTCCACCACGATCCCGGCGCTGTCGCGCAAGGAGACGGTGGAACGGCTGGCGACCGCGGTGCCCGGGGCGAAGCCGTACATCGGTCCGCGTCCCCGCATCGTCACACGGGCCGGCTGGGGCGCCGACGAGAAGCTGCGCGAGCGCGACTTCCGCTACACCAAGCGGGTCAGCGCGGCGTTCGTGCACCACACCGCCTCGGGCAACAACTACAAGTGCGCGCAGGCACCTTCCGTCATCCGCAGTATCTACCGCTACCACGTAGTGAGCAGCGGCTGGCGCGACATCGGCTACAACTTCCTCGTCGACAAGTGCGGAAACATCTACGAGGGGCGCGCGGGTGGTGTCGCGAAGGCCGTCATGGGTGCCCACACCCTCGGTTTCAACACGAACAGCATGGGTGTCGCGGTCATCGGGAGTTTCAGCACCACCAAGCCGCCCGCCGCGTCGGTCAAGGCGATCGCGCAACTAACAGCCTGGAAACTCGGTCTTTACGGTGCGAACCCGAAGGGAAAGACATACCTCACTTCGGGTGGCGGCAATCTCTACCCAAAAGGTAAGAAGGTGCGACTGAACGTGATCTCCGGTCACCGTGACGGGTTCGCGACCGAGTGCCCGGGGGGGCGCCTCTACGGAAAGCTCGGTACGGCACGCTCGGAGGCCGCCCGCTATCAGGGCCGGTGACCGGCCGGAGGTCACGCCGACACGACACACGACACACGCCGAGGGCGCGCCCGCCGCGCCCTCGACGGACACCACCGTTGACGTGCCTCATGGCACGTCAACACCTATGCGCACGGCCGCGAAGGCGCCATGGAACGGTCTGCATACACTGGCCGGTCGAATGACAGTTCGGCCGGTCCCGGCAGGAAGCAGAGACGACAGGTGACAGAAGCGATCCTCCTGGTCGGCGGCAGAGGTACCCGGCTGCGTCCGCTCACGGTGCACACTCCGAAGCCCATGGTCCCGGCGGCCGGAGTCCCGTTCCTCACGCACCAGTTGGCGAGAGCCAGGGCGGCGGGTGTCGACCACATAGTCCTCGCCACCTCCTACCTCGCCGAGGTCTTCGAACCCCACTTCGGCGACGGCTCCGCCCTCGGCCTCCACCTCGAGTACGTCACCGAGGAGGAGCCGCTGGGCACGGGCGGCGCGATCCGCAACGCCGCCTCGTACCTCCACTCCGGCCCCGAGGACCCCGTCCTCGTCTTCAACGGCGACATCCTCACCGGCCTGGACATACGCCGGCTGGTCGCCACCCACGAGACGACCGGCGCCGACGTCTCCCTGCACCTGACCCAGGTGACCGACCCCCGTGCCTACGGCCTCGTCCCCACCGACGGCACGGGCCGCGTCCTCGCCTTCCTCGAAAAGCCCCAGACACCCGAGGAGATCGTCACCGACCAGATCAACGCGGGGGCCTACGTCTTCCGCCGCTCGGTCATCGACACGATCCCGGCGGGCCGCCCGGTCTCGGTGGAACGCGAGACGTTCCCGGACCTCCTCGCCGCGGGCGCCCACCTCCAGGGCATGGTCGACTCCACCTACTGGCTGGACCTCGGCACCCCCGCGGCCTTCGTCCGGGGCTCCGCCGACCTGGTCCTGGGCAGGGCCCCGTCGCCCGCCGTCCCGGGCCGCTGCGGCGACCGCCTGATCCTGCCCACCGCCCGGGTCGCGGGCGACGCCAAGCTGACCGGCGGCACGGTGGTCGGCGAGGGCGCGTTCGTCGGCGAGGGGGCCCGGGTCTCCGGCAGCACCGTCCTGGCCGGCGCGGTCGTCGAACCCGGTGCCGTCATCACCGACTCCCTCATCGGCGCCCGCGCCCGCATCGGCGAACGGTCCGTCCTCACCGGCACGGTCGTCGGTGACGGCGCGATCATCGGCGCTGACAACGAACTCCGCACCGGCGTCCGGGTCTGGTGCGACGCCCAGATCCCCACGGGGGCGCTCCGCTTCTCGTCGGACCAGTGACCACGGGTTCCCCGCGCCCCTGAAGGGGCGCGGGGAACTGTGCGAGAACCCCCACCGAACCGTCAGCCGGGAAAAAAGGGGGGCCGGGCGCTGGGCGCATCCCCTCGAAGAGGGGACGGGTAGGGGCGGGGCGGGGCGCTACAACCGCCCGATGTCCCCCCGAGGCATCCGCGGCACCCTCCGCGCCGGCACCCGCCCCGACAACAGGATCAACCGAGCCGCCCGGTGCCGCTGCCCCGCATACGGCTCCAGCAACGACAACATCACCGAGTCGTCCGCATCCCGGTCCCCCGCCAGCGCGAACCCCACGATCCCCGGCAGATGCAGGTCCCCCACGGTCACCTCGTCCGCCGCCCCATGACTGCGCTGCACGGTCTCCGCCGAGGTCCACGGTCCGATGCCCGGCACCACCTCCAACCGCGCCCGCGCGTCCACCGGCGACATCCCCACGGCCTCCTCCAGCCGCGCCGCCACCCGGACCGCCCGCAGGATCGTCGACGCCCGCTTGTCGTCGACCCCGGCCCGGTGCCACTCCCAGGACGGGATCAGCGCCCACTCCCGCGCCCCGGGCATCACACACATCCGCCCCGGCACGGGCCCCGGCGCCGGCTCCCCGAACTGCCGCACGAGCAACCGCCACGCCCGATACGCCTCGTCCGTCGTGACCTTCTGCTCCAGGACCGACGGAATCAACGACTCCAGCACCAGCCCGGTCCGCGTCAGCCGCAGCCCCGGCCGCCGCCGCCAGGCCATCGCCACGATCCGGTGCCGGGGCGCGAAGGCCTCGGGCTCGTCCGACGCGCCGAGCACCGTGGGCACCTGGTCGAGCAGCCACTCGGCCCCGGGCCCCCAGGCCTCCGCCTCGACGACCCCGCCCCGCAGCGCGACCCGCAGCGTCCCGGCGCCGACCGGCGTACGACTGGCCCGCCACACGGACCCGTCCGGCGTGGCCCGAAAGGTCGGATCCCCGGGCCCCCGCCGCAGCGGCCCCAGCACGAGCCCCAGATCGAGGGCCCCCTCGGGCACCCAGGTCCGCCGCCGCCCGGCCGCCACTCCCTGCCGAGGCACCCCACCGGGCACGGCGACATGCCCACCCCGCACGGTCGTACGAGTGGGCCGCTGAGGAAAACGTCCAGCCACGAAGAGGTCCTAGGTAGTGAGGTGGCGCCCTATGAGCCTAGGGGTGTTCTCAGGGGCGCGGGGACCTGCGCGAGAAGCTCAGCGCGCCCGCACCCGCCCACACACCCGAGCCACCCCGAACCATAGGCGCCCGAACCACAGGCGCTCCGGCCGCCACCACCCCCTCCGTCACCGAACCTCGATGAACGCCCCCGCGTCCCGCTCACCCCGAGCCGGAGGCGCCCCGGCCGCATGCCCCACGGCCACCGCCCCCATCGGATCCCACCCCTCCGGCAGCCCCAGCACCTCCCGTACGACATCCCGGCAGAACATCGTCGACGACACCCACGCGGACCCCAGCCGCTCCCCGGCCAGTGCGACGAGGAAGTTCTGCACCCCGGCCCCGGCGGCGACGACGAACATCTCCCGCTCGGCCGCGTCCCGCCGCGCGTCCCCGTAGGAGTGCGACCCGTCCATCACGAGACACGGCACCACCAGGTACGGCGCGTTGCGCAGGACGTCCCCGCGCCGCACCCGCTTGGCGATGGACTCCTCGCTCTTTCCGTCCCGCCTCAGATCCGCGATCCAGGCGTCCCGCATGGCGTCGAGCAGCCGTACCCGTGACTCCTCGGACTCCAGCAGCACGAACCGCCACGGCGTCGTGTGGTGCGGCGCGGGCGCGGTCACGGCAGCGGCCACGGCCCGCCGCACCGCGCCGGGGTCCACCGGCTCGCCCGTGAACGCCCGGACCGTACGCCGCTGGGTCACCGCCAGCCGTACGGCCTCGGAGGTGCCCAGCCGGAACATGTCGTCCGCCGCGCCCCGGACCAAGGCGCGCGTCCCCTCGCCGGCGTCCTCGGCCACCACGTGCCCCAGCCCGCGTACGACGGCGACGGGGAGCCCGGCGGCCTTGCCCTTCACCAGGTCACCGGCGCCGGCCAGCTCGTCGGCGGTGGCGACGACGGTCGCGCTGAGCGGATTGCCGTGCGCGTCCGTGCCGCCGCGCAGGTCGTCGAGGACCCGCACACCGGCCGCACCGATGGCGACGTCCGTCAGCCCGCTGCGCCAGGGCCGCCCGAACGTGTCGGTGACCAGGACCCCGACCTCGACGCCGAGCGCGTCCCTGATGCCGTCCCGGATCGCCCGCGCGGAGGCGTCGGGGTCCTCGGGCAGCAACAGCACGGTCCCCGCAGGGGTGTTGGAGGCGTCGACCCCGGCGGCGGCCATGACGAGACCCTGCCGGTTCTCCACGATCCGCAGCGCCCCGCGCCGGGCCACCACCCGTACGGTCTCGGCGTCGATCGCGGCCTCCCGGTCGACCGCCTCGACCACCCGCCCCTCCGCCTTGGACACG
The DNA here is from genome assembly GCF_031845845.1 of Streptomyces gottesmaniae. NCBI lineage: Bacteria > Bacillati > Actinomycetota > Actinomycetes > Kitasatosporales > Streptomycetaceae > Streptomyces > Streptomyces gottesmaniae. The sequence goes on along the minus strand of NZ_JAVRFJ010000055.1, from coordinate 22,191 downwards.
ATCTTGGAGGTGACGAGCACCACGTCCCCGTCGGCCAGCCGCGGTTCGGCGGCGGCGATCAGCTTGGCCAGATCGTCCCCCTGCTGGACCTCGGGGATCCCGGTCGGCGCCCAGACCCGGTAGGCGGGACCGGGCATACCGTCGGAGGCCGGGACTCCCGGCATGTCCTGAGAGCTCCGCGTATCCCCTGAGCCCCTCGTACCGCTGGTACCGCTCGTGTCCCCGAACCCGCCGCCGCTCACGCTCCCCGCACCTCCTCCGCCAGCGCCAGCGCCTCACGCGCCATCTGAGCCGTCGCGTCCAGGTCGGTCATCATCAGCGGGACGGCCCGGCACCGGATCCCGGCGGTCTCCACGCGCTCGACGACGCCCTCGTCGACCGTGTCGACGAGCCAGCCGTCCAGCAGCCCGGAGCCGTAGTGCTCGGCGACGGCGGCGGCCGTGGACTCGACGCCGACGGCGGCGAGGACCTTGTCGGCCATACCGCGCACGGGCGCGTCACCGACGATGGGGGAGAGGCCGACGACGGGAACCCCGGCCTCGGCGATCGCCTCCCGGATGCCGGGCACGGCGAGGATGGTGCCGACGGAGACGACGGGGTTCGACGGCGGGAAGAGGATCACGTCCGCCTCGGCGATGGCCTCCAGGACCCCGGGCGCCGGCTTCGCCTGCTCGGCGCCGACCGGCACGATCGCCTCGGCCGGCACGGAGGCCCGCAGCCGCACCCAGTACTCCTGGAAGTGGATCGCCCTGCGCTCGCCGTCCTGCTCGACGGCGACATGGGTCTCGACGCGGTCGTCGGTCATCGGGATGAGCCGCACGCCCGGCTTCCACCGGTCGCACAGCGCCTCGGTGACGGCGCTCAGCGGATATCCGGCGCCGATCATCTGCGTCCGCACGATGTGCGTGGCGAAGTCCCGGTCGCCGAGCCCGAACCACTCGGGCCCGACGCCGTACGCCGCGAGCTCCTCCTTGAGGTGGAAGGTCTCGTCGGCCCGGCCCCAGCCCTGCTCCTCGTTGATGCCGTCGCCGAGGGTGTACATCACCGTGTCGAGGTCCGGGCAGACCTTCAGCCCGAAGAGGTGGATGTCGTCCCCGGTGTTGCCGATGACCGTGATGTCCGCGTCCGGCACGGCCCGCTTCAGACCGCGCAGGAACCGGGCACCACCGATGCCGCCTGCCAGAACCACAATGCGCATGGCACTCAGTCTCGCAGGCGGCTACGACAGTGGGGCGCCCGGCCGCGATCACGGCCGGTTTCACGCGCCCGGTGGGCGGCGGGCCGCAGGGCGCCGGCGCCCTGCTCAGGCCGTGACGCTCGCCGCCCCCGCCGCGCAGGCCTTCGTGTGCATCGGCATGTCCGTCAGGCCGGGGTAGTAGACGTGCAGACTGACGGCCGGTTCCAGCGTGTCGTTGACGACCTCGTGCGCGTAGCCCGGCGCGAACACCCGCTGCGCGCCCGCGCCGAGCACGCGCGTGCCCCGGTCGGTGCGCTCGGTCAGCGTGCCGTCGAGCACGGTCAGTACGCCGGAGGAGCCCCCGTGGTCGTGCAGCCCGGTGCCCTGTCCCGGCACCCAGGACAGCAGCCACACCTCGTACCCGGGCCCGGTCTGCAGCCGGTGGTACCAGCGCGTGGTCGCGTCGTACTCGACGAGGTGCTCCCACCGGGAGCGGTCGTCGGCGAGGGATCGGGCCAGTCCGGCGAACTCGGCCACGGTGACCGGGCGTTGGCGCGGCGTCTGGAGGAGGTGCGGTACTTCGAGGAGATCGCCGGCGATCTGGAGGTCGCTGTCGCTGTTCATGAAGAGAGGTGTCCTCGACGATGAGTGCGTGGGGGAGGGCTGGGTTTCACGTGCGGGAACAGCAGCCGAGCCGGGACGGGCTCAGTGGCAGCCGGAGCGTGGAGGGCTCAACAGCTGGGACAGCAACAGCTACAGCGGCAGCGGGCAGCACCGTGGGACCCGGCGGTCCGGGTCGTGGTGAGTGCCAAGTGCGCGAGCATGCCCACAAGCACAGCGGTTCACACCTCCGCTGTCAACTTCGCGTCCGGTATGTGGATGCCCGTTCACCTCTTCCGGTGTATCCGTGAGGTGAAAGGTTTGTGCCGGGGGAGTCGGGGACACATGGGGCACATCCCGCAACGAGCGAGTGGGATCGAGCCGGAACGAGATCGAACTCCTGGGCGTCTTTCCTCGTAAGGAAGGGTGATCCGGTGAGAACTCCCCTCTGCGGCCGCGCTGCTGTCAGGGTTTATGCCGATTTGAACACTTTCCGCATAGCCTTGGTTCCGCAGAGTGAATAAGGGGCTCAATAGCAGATCTCGGCTTGACTCGCCCGTAGCAGCACACTTGTAATTTCACTCGTGTCGTTCAGCCGAAATCGGTAACGGCCGCACGACGGGGACGCGAAAGACGGACGAGGGGCGCACATGACCGAGCTCGTGCAGCAACTGCTGGTCGACGACGCGGACGAGGAACTCGGCTGGCAGGAGCGCGCACTGTGCGCCCAGACCGATCCCGAGTCCTTCTTCCCCGAGAAGGGCGGCTCGACCCGCGAGGCCAAGAAGGTCTGCCTCGCCTGCGAGGTCCGCTCCGAATGCCTTGAGTACGCCCTCGCCAACGACGAGCGGTTCGGCATCTGGGGCGGCCTGTCGGAGCGCGAGCGCCGACGCCTCAAGAAGGCGGCCGTCTGACCCGTCCCGGAACATCCGACCCGTCCCGGGAACAGTCGAACAGAAACAACCGAACATGTCCGGCCCGTCGCGCGTGGGTTGTCCACAGGCGGCGGGCCGCCCTGCTGCTCAGCCGTTAGTGTGGGCCCTCGTCCGAGACGTCCCGCTGTCCTCGCCGGACACAGACGTCCACCGCAGTCCATCGAACCGGGGCCCGTACCTCGATGTCCGTGCACAGCCACACCGCAGCTCACCACGACGCTGCCACTCCCGAGTTCCCACGTCACGTGGTGACCGCGGTCCTCGTCGCGCACGACGGCGCGCGCTGGCTGCCCGACGCGCTCGCCGGGCTGCTCGGCCAGGAGCGCCCCGTGCAGAGCGCCATGGCGGCCGACACCGGCAGCGCGGACGAATCCGCCCAGCTCCTCTCCGACGCACTCGGCGCGGACCGCGTCCTGCACCTCGCCCGACGCACCGGCTTCGGCCAGGCCGTCGAGGAGGCCAACCGCACCGCGGGCGTCCTCACCCAGGACGACCTGGCGTACCTCCGGCGCCCCAGCGGCTGGGACCCGGTCACCCGCAGCTGGCGCGACGACGCGTACGACATGCCCGAACTCCCCCACGGGGAGCCGGTCCAGTGGCTGTGGCTGCTGCACGACGACAGCGCCCCCGAACCCGACGCCCTGGCCCAGCTGCTGAGGGTCGTGGAGAACGAACGCGAGCTGGGCCGCGACGACGTCGCCGTCGTCGGACCCAAGCTGCGCGGCTGGTACGACCGCCGGCAACTCCTGGAGGTCGGCGTCACCATCGCCCCCTCCGGCCGCCGCTGGACCGGCCTGGACCGCCGCGAGCAGGACCAGGGACAGCACGACCACGTCAAGCCCAGTCTCGCCGTGTCCACCGCCGGCATGCTGATCCGCCGCGACGTCTTCGAGGAGCTGGGCGGCTTCGACCGCCGTCTGCCCCTCATGCGGGACGATGTCGACCTGTGCTGGCGCGCCACCGCCGCCGGGCACCGCGTGCTCGTCGCCCCCGAGGCGGTCGTCCGACACGCCGAGGCCTCCTCGCGCGAGCGCCGCACCGTCGACTGCGTGGGCCGCAGCGCCGCCTCCCCGCACATGGTCGACAAGGCGGGCGCGGTCTACACCCTCCTCGTCAACTCCCGTACCGCGCAGCTCCCCTGGGTGCTGCTGCGCATCGTCCTCGGCACCCTGCTCAGGATCGTGGCGTACCTCGTCGGCAAGGTCCCCGGACAGGCCGTCGACGAGATCCGCGGCCTGCTGAGCGTGCTGCTGCGGCCCGAGCGGATCATCGCCGGGCGGCGCAGGAGAGGCCGCTCGCAGCTGGACAAGGGCGAGCTGCGGCCGCTGTTCCCGCCCCCCGGGGCGACCGTCCGGGCCACCGTCGAACAGGCCGCCGGTGATCTCTTCGGCCATTCCGACACCGAGACCTCCCCGGCCGGACGGCACGGCGGCGCGGTCGAGTCGGGCCCCGGCGACGACGACGCCGAGTTCCTCCAGGTCGAGCAGTTCGCGCGGCTCAAGCGCGTCGCACGCGCCCCCGGCCCCGTGCTCTTCGCCCTCCTGCTGCTCGCCTCGCTCGTCGCCTGCCGCGGACTGCTCGGCGGCGGCGCGCTGGCCGGCGGCGCCCTGCTGCCCGCGCCCGCGGACTCCGCCGAGCTCTGGTCGCGCTACCTGGACGCGTGGCACCCGGTCGGCGCGGGCGGCGCCGAGGCAGCTCCGCCGTATCTGGCCGTCGTGGCCATGCTCGCCTCGCTGCTGTTCGGCTCCGCCGGGCTCGCGGTGACCGTCCTCCTCGTGGCCTCCGTCCCGCTGGCCGGGTTCACCGCGTACTTCGCCTCCCGCCCCCTGGTCGAGTCCCGGTTGCTGCGCGCCTGGGCCGCGATCGTGTACGCCTTCCTGCCCGCCGTCACCGGCGCGCTCGCGACCGGGCGCCTGGGCACCGCCGTCCTCGCGATCCTGCTGCCCCTCATCGCCCGCGCGGGCGCCGCGGCCGCCGGGCTCACGAGCAGCACGGGGGCGCGCGGCAGCTGGCGTGCCACCTGGGCGTACGCGCTGCTGCTGACGATCACCACCGCGTTCACCCCGATCGTGTGGCCCATCGCGCTGCTCCTCGGCCTCGGGCTCCTCGTCGTCCGCCGCCGCGAGCTCACCGCCTACGGCCCGCGCTTCCTCGCCCAGCTGGGCACCCCGCTGCTGCTCCTCGCCCCCTGGTCGCTGACCCTGCTGCCGTTCGGTTTCTTCCAGGAGGCCGGCCTGGAGTACGGCCCGAGCACGGCCTCGGCGACCGACCTGCTCGGCATCAGCCCCGGCGGACCCGGCACGGTCGGCGGGCTGACGCTCATCGGTGTCGTCCTGGCGGCGCTGGCCGCCCTCCTGCGATCGGAACGACAGCCGGCGATCCGGACCGCCTGGACGGCCGCCCTGGTGGCCCTCGTCCTCGCGGTCCTCTCCAACAGCTCCACCTGGGCCGGCCCCGCGACCCTGGTCTACGGCATCGCCCTCCTCGCCGCCGCCACCCTGGGCGCCGACGGGGCCCGCCACCGTGTGGCCGAGCAGAGCTTCGGCTGGCGCCAGCCCGTGGCCGTGCTCATCGCGCTCGCCGCCGCCGTCGGCCCGTTGCTGGCCGCCGTCGGATGGGTGATCGGCGGCGCCGACGGGCCCCTGGAGCGCCGCGACCCCGTCCAGGTGCCCCCGTTCGTCGCCGAGGAGAGCGGCACCCGCGACCAGGCCCGCACCCTGGTCCTCGACAGCGACTCCACCGCCGAGGTCGGCTACACCCTGGTCCGCGGCTCCGGCGTCCGCCTCGGCGACGCCGAACTCACCGCCGGCGCCGGGGAGAACGAGCAGCTCGACAAGGTCGTCGCCAACCTCGTGGCGGGCTCCGGCGCCGACCAGACCGACGAACTCGGCGGCTTCGCCGTGCGTTACGTCCTGGTCAGGCCGGGCGCGCCCCGCGAGGTCAGCCGGGTCCTGGACGCCACGCCCGGCCTGAGCAGGCTCAGCCAGCAGGACGGCAGCGCCCTGTGGCGGGTGGACCGTCAGGTCGCGCGGGTCACCGTCGAGTCCTCCTCCGGCGCCCCCGAGGCCGTCGCCGCGGGCCCCGTCGAGGTGCACACCACCCTTCCGTCCGGCAGCTCGGGCCGGGTCCTGCGTCTCGCCGACACCGCCGACGAGTCCTGGACGGCCACCCTCGACGGCAAGCCGCTCACCCCGACCACGGTCGACGGCTGGGCCCAGGGCTTCCGACTGCCCGTCGACGGCGGCAGGCTGGACGTGACCTTCGACGCCCCGGTGACCCACACCGGCTGGCTGTGGACCCAGGGCTCGCTCGCCGTCGTCCTCGTGGTCCTCGCCCTGCCCGGCCGCCGCCGTGACGTCGACGACGACCTCCCCGACGAGCCCGTCGCGGTGCCCGCCCAGGACCTCACCGGCGACGGCCGACGCGCCCGCCGACTGCGCGCCCAGGCGGAGGCGGAGGCCGAACACTCCGCCGACGCCGGCCTGCCGGCCCCCGTGCCGGAGGCCCCGGTCGCGGCCCCCGTCCCGCAGCAGCAGACGTACGGGGAGTGGGCGACCGGGGACCGAGTGGGCGCCGAGTACGGCCACTACGACCAGGCCTACCAGGGCGGACAGCAGTACCCGGCGGGCACCTACGACCAGCAGCACTACCAGGGCGACCCCTACCAGGGCGGCCAGTACGACCCGTACGCCACCTACGGCGGCAACACGGCCTCGTACGACCAGACGTACGCCCAGGGCTACGACGCGACGTACGACCCGTCGCACGGCACCGGCGCCGACACCGAGCGCCCCGACGGGAGCCAGCAGTGAACCGCCAGACCCTGTCCCTGATCGCCGGCGCGACCGCCCTCGCCGCCGTCACCGGCTTCGCCACGCTCTCCGCGCCCGACACCTCCGGCGGCGACACCACGGCGAAGGCGGCCGCCCAACTGCCCGTGCAGCGCACGAGCCTGCTCTGCCCGCAGCCGAGCAGCTCGGACCTCGCGGAGACGGCGTACACCGCCTTCACCCCCGTCACCGAGGGAACGGGTGGCGAAGGCGGCGCCGAACTCGTCGCGGCGGCCGGGGGAAAGGCAGCCTCCGACACGGGCGACGACGGCGAAAAAGACGGCACTGGTGACAAGGGTGACAACAGCGGCAAGGACAAGGCCGCCAAGCCGGTCATCGAGGCCAAGGAGCCCGGCAAGCCCGTCACCGACGACACCGACGGCGGTGACTCGCCCGCGCTGATCGGCACGGCCGAGGGGAAGTTCGCGCCCGGCTGGACGGTCCAGGAGACCACCGAGGTCGCCGCCGGCACCGGCCGCGGGCTGCTCGGCGTCAGCTGTGCCGCCCCCGACACGGAGTTCTGGTTCCCGGGCGCGAGCACGGCCGCGGACCGCACCGACTACGTCCACCTCGTCAACCCGGACGACTCGGCGGCCGTCGTCGACATCGAACTCTTCGGCAAGGACGGCGCCCTGAAGTCGACGGTGGGCGACGGCATCACGGTCCAGCCCAGTTCCAGCGAGCCGGTCCTGCTGTCGACGCTCGCCACGGCGAAGGAGGCCGACCTCACGGTCCACGTCAACGTCCGCAGCGGCCGGGTCGCCGCCGCGGTCCAGGCCCTCGACGACAAGCAGGGCGGCGACTGGCTGTCCGCCGCGGCCGACCCGGCCGGCAGCCTCGTCCTCCCCGGCATCCCGCGGGACGCCACCTCGGTCACCCTCGTCGCCTTCGCCCCCGGCGAGACCGACGCCGACCTGAAGCTCCGTCTCGCCTCCCCCAACGGCCCGATCACCCCGGCCGGCAACGAGACGCTGCACGTCAAGGGCGGCATGACCGCCACCGCCGACCTGGGCGCCATCACACGCGGCGAGCCCGGTTCCCTCATCCTCACCCCCACCGACCGGGCGGTCCCGGTGGTGGCCGGCCTCCGCGTCGTCCGGGGCAAGGGCGCCGCCCGGGAGACGGCCTTCATCCCGGCGACCCGCGCGGTCGGCGCGCGCGCCACGGTCGCCGACAACCGCGCCAGGGGCACCACCCTGGCCCTCACCGCGCCCACCGCCGCGGCCAAGGTCAAGGTCACCGCGTCCGCGGGCAGCGGGGGTGGCGAGGCCACGACGAAGACCTTCACGATCAAGGCCGGCACCACCCAGAACGTCGAGATGCCCGCCCCGAACGGCCTCAAGGGCACCTACGCCCTCACCGTGGAGTCCACGTCCGGCGGCCCCGTCCACGCCTCCCGCACCCTCGAATCCAAGCTCGACGGCGTCCCCGCCTTCACCATCCAGACCCTCCCGGACGACCGAGGCATGGTGGCCGTCCCGGAGGCCCGCCAGGACCTGTCGATCCTGCAGCGTTAGGCGGGTGGCTCTGGCGTGGCTGTCCGCACCCCTGGCTTTTCAGGGGCGCGGGGCACTGCGCGAGAACCCCCACCGGACGGACGCTGGGGGTCGAAGGGGCGCAGCCCCTGGTGGAGGGGACGGGACGGGTAGGGGCGGCGGGGGCGAGACCCTCCCAGGCGCCCCCGCCAGGCCGGTCAGTCCTCCCCGTACCGGGGATCCACAGTCTCCGGGTTCAGCCCCAACAACTCGGCCACCTGCTCCACCACGACCTCGTGCACCAGCGCGGCCCGCTCGTCCCGCCCCTTGGTGCGAATCTCCACGGGCCGCCGGTACACGACCACCCGGGCCGGCCGCCCCTCCCGCGCCACCACGATCCCCCCGAGCGGCACCGCCTCGTCGTTCCACGCCCCGTCGGAGGGCCCGTCGAGCCGCGGCACCTCCAGCACGAGGAAGTCGATGTCCGCCAGCTGCGGCCACCGCCGCTCCAGCCGCTCCACGGAGTCCTGCACGAGATCGGCGAACACGTCCGCACGACTCGCCGCGAGCGGCACCTGTGGCGGCGCGATGGGCCCGCGCATCCCCCTGCCGTGCCGATCTCGGCGGCGGGGCCCGGGTGCGGAGGCGGCGCGGGGCGGTACGAGGTTGTCCATCACCTGTGAAGCGTAGTCCCCGCGTGGTCCGCCCGCCCGACTCCACACTCCCGGCCGCGCCCCCGACCCGACGCCACTGACCTGGCATGTCCAACCGGCTCGCCGTACGGCGGTGCCCCGGCGCGCCGTACGGCCTGTCGCGGGATGACCATTCCGGCCAAGGTTGGGCTCGTTTCCGTATCTCCACGAGACCGACGAACTCACGCCAATTGACCTGGTTTATACCGAAAATTGACCGGTCTTGGCACCGTTCGGCATCCCGGACGCGCGGTTACTCGCAGGTCAACGCGGTGGGTTCGGAGGGGCGTGTGGGGCGTTTCACAGCACGACACGGTGGAGTGACCTGGTGCAGAGTCGTCGCGGCCCGCTCAAGAGTGCGGTACCGTCCAACGTCGTGAGCCCTGTACGTCGCTGTTCGCGCACCGCTTGCGGCCGCCCCGCCGTCGCGACGCTGACGTACGTCTACGCCGACTCGACCGCGGTCCTCGGCCCCCTCGCCACCTACGCCGAACCCCACTGCTACGACCTGTGCGCCGAGCACTCCGAGCGCCTCACCGCGCCGCGCGGCTGGGAGGTCGTACGGTTGCTGGACGCCTCGGCCCCCGCGCGCCCCAGCGGTGACGACCTGGAGGCGCTCGCCAACGCCGTGCGTGAGGCGGCCCGTCCGCAGCAGCGTGCGGCCGAGGCCGGTGGGGGCGCGCGCGGCGCCGACCCGATGGAGGTCGCCCGCCGCGGCCATCTCCGGGTCCTGCGCTCGCCCGACAACTGACCTCACTCCCCGACAACTGACCTCATTCGCGGGGCCGTTGTGGTGATCCCGTAGCCCTGCCCGGCGTGGTGCCCCGTCGCCGATGCCGCCGTGGCTCTTTCCGTTCGCACCGTCCCGCTCGCCGACGCAGACGTGTTGACGCCGCGTCGGCGCGGACGCGATCATTCCGGGTGCTCGTGCCGTGAGAAGCCGCTTCCGCATCGCGGAATTCCGGGAGGCTCCCGTGTACGTCCAGCAACTGGAACCCGTGGCCGGTTCACTCGGCCTGTCCGCCCTCGTCGCGACCCTGCCTCTCGTCACCGTCCTGGTGCTGCTCGGCGGTGTGCGACTGAAAGCCCATCTGGCAGGCCTGGTCGGCCTTCTGACGGCCGTTCTGGTCGCCTGGCTCGCCTTCCGCATGCCGCTCGGCCAGACGCTCTCCAGCGCCGCCCAGGGGGCCGCGTTCGGCCTCTTCCCGATCATGTGGATCGTCGTCAACGCCCTGTGGGTGTACCGCATGACCGTCCACACCCGCCACTTCGACATCCTGCGCCGCTCCTTCGGACGGCTCTCCGACGATCCGCGCATCCAGGCGCTCGTCGTCGCGTTCTGCTTCGGCGCGCTCCTGGAAGCCCTCGCCGGCTTCGGCGCGCCGGTCGCCATCTGCTCCGTCATGCTCGTCGCGCTCGGCTTCGAACCGGTGAAGGCCGCCGTGGTCGCCCTGGTCGCCAACACCGCGCCCGTCGCCTTCGGCGCCATGGGTACCCCGGTCGTCACCCTCGCCCAGGTCACCGAACTGCCCCTGGACACCGTGGCGTCCGTGGTCGGCCGCCAGACCCCGCTGCTCGCCCTCGTCGTGCCCCTGGTCCTGGTCTGGCTCGTCGACGGCCGGCGCGGGCTGCGCGAGACCTGGGTGCCCGCCCTCGCGTGCGGACTCGCCTTCGCCGTCGGCCAGTTCATCGCCTCCAACTACGTCTCCGCGCAACTCGCCGACATCGGCGCCGCCCTGCTGGGCGCGGGCGCCCTCGTCGCCGTACCGCACGCCCGCCGGCCCGCCGCCGAGCCCGTACGCTCCGCCGTCCTGACCGGCGTACGCAGCGAGGACCTCGACGAGCAGGACCCGCCACGCGAAGTCGCGCGCGCCTACGCCCCGTACGCGCTGATCGTCGTGATCTTCTCCGTCGCCCAGGTCCCCGCCGTGAAGGACTGGCTGGCCGGGGCGACCCAAACCTACGACTGGCCCTTCCTGAACGTCGCGGACGCCGAGGGCGACCCTGTGGGCGGCAACGTCTTCACCTGGCCCATCGGGTCCACCGGCGGCACGCTGGTGCTGCTCGCCGGTGTGTGCACGGCCGTGGTCCTGGGGGTGCACGCGCGCGTGGCGGTCAGGGAGTGGGCGGCGACGGTCCACGAACTGCGGTTCGCGATCCTCACCGTGACGTCCGTGCTCGCCCTCGCCTACGTCATGAACCTCTCCGGACAGGCCGCCACCATCGGCCACTTCGTGGCGGCGGCCGGCGCGGGACTCGCCTTCCTGTCGCCCGTGCTCGGCTGGTTCGGCGTCGCGGTCTCCGGCTCGGACACCTCGGCCAACGCCCTGTTCGGCGCCCTCCAGGTGAGCGCGGCCCGCGAGTCGGGCCTGTCCCCGGAACTGCTCGCCGCCGCCAACAGCTCCGGCGGAGTCCTCGGCAAGATGATCTCCCCGCAGAACCTGACCATCGCCTGCGCCGCCGTCGGCCTCGCCGGGCGCGAGGGCGACCTGCTGCGCAAGGTGCTGCCGTGGAGCCTGGGGCTGTTGCTGGTGATGTGCCTGATCGTGGTGGGGCAGAGCACGCTCGTACTGGAATGGATGCTTCCCTGAGGCTCTTCCGCCGGATCTGCGCCGCCCCGGCGGTGACCTGGAGGTCCCACCGTCGGCCGTCGGCCCGCCCGGGTAGTTTGGGGCGATCCGGTGGGGACTTCAGGAGGGCGTGGCCATGGCGGCTGATCTGTCGACGATCGTGAAGGCGTACGACGTACGCGGGGTGGTCCCGGACCAGTGGGACGAGCCCCTGGCCGAGCTCTTCGGGGCGGCCTTCGCCCAGGTGACCGGCGCCGACGCCGTCGTGATCGGCCACGACATGCGGCCCTCCTCACCCGGCCTGTCCCGGGCCTTCGCCCGCGGGGCGGCGGCGCTCGGCGTGGACGTCACCGAGATCGGCCTGTGCTCCACGGACCAGCTCTACTACGCCTCGGGCGCGCTGGACCTGCCCGGCGCGATGTTCACCGCCTCCCACAACCCCGCCCAGTACAACGGCATCAAGATGTGCCGCGCCGGCGCCGCCCCCGTCGGCCAGGACACCGGCCTCGCCGAGATCCGCGAGCTGGTCGAGGGCTGGAGCGAGTCGGGAGCGCCCACACCGGCCGCCACGCCGGGAACGATCACCCGGCGGGACACGCTGGAGGACTACGCGGCGCACCTGCGCGGCCTCGTCGACCTGACTTCCGTGCGCCCCCTGAAGGTCGTCGTCGACGCGGGCAACGGCATGGGCGGTCACACCGTCCCCACGGTCTTCGCGGGCCTGCCGCTGGACCTGGTCCCGATGTACTTCGAGCTGGACGGCACGTTCCCGAACCACGAGGCCAACCCCCTCGACCCGGCGAACATCGTCGACCTCCAGAAGCGCGTCCGCGAGGAGGGCGCCGACCTCGGCATCGCCTTCGACGGCGACGCCGACCGCTGCTTCGTCGTCGACGAGCGGGGCGACGCCGTCTCGCCCTCCGCGATCACCGCCCTGGTCGCCTCCCGAGAACTGGCCAGACACGGCGGCAAGGGCACGGTCATCCACAACCTGATCACCTCCTGGTCCGTCCCGGAGGTGGTGCGCGAGAACGGCGGCACGCCGGTGCGCACCCGGGTCGGGCACTCCTTCATCAAGGCCGAGATGGCGAGATCCGGTGCCATCTTCGGCGGTGAGCACTCCGCCCACTACTACTTCGCGGACTTCTGGAACGCCGACACGGGCATGCTGGCCGCCCTCCACGTCCTCGCCGCCCTCGGAGGCCAGGACGGCCCCCTCTCCGGCCTCCTCGCCCAGTACGACCGCTACGCCGGCTCCGGCGAGATCAACTCCACGGTCGCCGACCAGCCGGGCCGCCTCGCCGCGATCCGCTCCGCGTACGAGGGCCGCGAGGGCATCACCCTCGACGACCTCGACGGCCTGACGGTCTCCGCCGCCGACTGGTGGTTCAACGTCCGCCCCTCCAACACGGAACCGCTGCTGAGACTGAACGCGGAGGCCAGGGACGCGGCGACGATGGCGAAGGTGCGGGACGAGGTGCTGGAGATCATCAGGGCGTAGGACCGACGCGCCGGGCGCCCCGACGCTCACAACGGGGCGCCCGACGCGGGGACGGCGAGTGCAGGGGCGTCGGGGGCGGAACCGCCCCGCCCCCCAACCCCGGCGCCAACCTCCGTACGGCGGTACTCTGACCAGGCCGCACCGCACGAATCCGCCCCCGAAGGGACCCCGACATGCCGCTCGAAGCCGGCCTCCTGGAGATCCTCGCCTGCCCGGCGTGCCACGCCCCCCTGACGGAGGAGGACACCGAGCTGACCTGCACGAGCCAGGAATGCGGCCTCGCCTACCCGATCCGGGACGGCATCCCCGTACTCCTCGTCGACGAGGCCCGCCGCCCCGCGTGATCCACGCGATCACGCTCCCCGCGCGAGGCGTAACCCCGCACGAGCCGGAAACCCGGCGAAAAGGCGCATCAGGGCACCCGGCGATCGGAGGCTGCCGCCCATGCTCGACGAATCGCTTCTAGACACCCCCGACGCCTTGTCGGAGGCGGACCGCCGCGACCTGCTCCGCGGCGCCGCCGAGGCAGGCGCCCGGGTCCGCACGGCCATCCGTCTCGGCACCGAGGCCGGCATCCCGGACCTGAAACCGGACGGCCGCCCCCGCGCCCTCATGATCGCGGGCCCCGGCATGGCCTCCGCGGGTGTCGCCGATCTGCTCGGCGCCCTCGCGGGATCCAGTTGCCCCATCACCCGCCTCCACCCCACCGGCGTGGCCCCCGCGGCGGGCGCCCTGCGCTGGGAACTCCCCGGCTGGGCGGGCTCCGTCGACCTCCTCCTGATCGCCACCGCCGACGGTGCCGAACCCGGCCTGTCGCTCCTGGTCGACCAGGCCTACCGACGCGGCTGCACGGTCGTCGCCGTGGCCCCGCCCCGCACCCCGGTCGCCGAGGCCGTGGAAGGTGCTCACGGACTCTTCGTACCGATGGCGACCAGCCCGTACGAGCAGGAGGTGCCCCTCGGCGCCGCCGCCCCCGGCGTGCTCTGGGCGCTGCTCACCCCGATGCTCGCGCTGCTGGAGCGCACCGGCCTGGTCGCCGTCGCGCCGGACGCCCTGCAGAAGGTCGCCGACCGCCTCGACCACGTCGCCGAGCGCTGTGGCCCCGCCATCGCCACGTACAGCAACCCGGCCAAGACACTCGCCGCCGAGCTGGCCGACTCCCTCCCGCTGATCTGGACCGAGGGGCAGGCCGCAGGGCCCGTGGGCCGCCGTTTCGCCTCCGCGCTCGCCGAGCTCGCGGGGCGCCCGGCCCTCGCCGCCCAGCTGCCGGAGGCGCTCGCCTCGCACACGGTGCTGCTGTCCGGTCCGCTCGCCGCGAGCGCCGACCCCGACGACTTCTTCCGCGACCGAGTCGAGGAAGCGCCCGCCCTCCACGCGCGCGTGGTGCTCCTCCGCGACCGGCCGACCGGCGGCCTGACCGCCGCCCCGGCCGCCCGCGAGCTGGCGCTCGGCCACGACACCGCGATCAGCGAGCTGGAACCCGAGGAGGGCAGCGACCTGGAGACCCTCGCGGAGATGATCGCCATCACCGATTTCGCCGCCGTTTACCTGTCGCTCGCTTCCCGAGCCTGAACCTTACGGACGCTTCCGGAACCCGATCCTTTCGGACGCTTCTGGAACCCGATCCTTTCGGACGCTTCCGGAGACTGATCCGCACGGAGCCCGACGTCGACCGGGCCCGACCTCGACCGGGGCCCCGGCCGGCTCCCCACGTACGGAGAAACACACACCATGGACCGCCTCGACAACACCGTCCGCCCCTACGCCTGGGGCTCGACCACCGCCATCCCGCAGCTCCTCGGAGTGGCCCCCACCGGCGAGCCGCAGGCGGAGATGTGGATGGGGGCCCACCCCGGCGCCCCCTCGCGCACCGGGCGCGGTCCCCTCACCGAGGTCATCGACGAGGCACCGGAACGCGAGCTGGGAACCCGGACGGTCGAGAAGTTCGGCCCTCGCCTCCCCTTCCTGCTCAAACTCCTCGCCGCCGGCGCCCCGCTCTCCCTCCAGGTTCACCCCGACCTCCGACAGGCCCGGGAGGGTTACGAGGACGAGGAGCGGCGCGGCATCCCGATCGACGCGGGCCACCGCAACTACAAGGACGCCAACCACAAGCCGGAACTGATCTGCGCCCTCACGGAGTTCGACGGCCTCTGCGGCTTCCGCGAACCGCTCCGGGCCGCCGAACTGCTGGCCGCCCTCGACGTCGACTCCCTCAAGCCGTACGTCGACCTCCTGCACGCCCACCCCGAAGAGGCCGCGCTGCGCGAGGTGTTGACCGCCGTCCTGGGCGCCGACCCCGAGGAGACGGCCCACACCGTCACCGAGGCCGCGGCAGCCTGCGCCCGCCTCGGCGGCGCCTACGCCCCCTACGCCGACATCGCCCACCACTACCCGGGCGACCCCGGCGTCATCGCCGCCATGCTCCTCAACCACGTACGCCTGCAGCCCGGCGAGGCCCTGTTCCTCGGCGCCGGCATCCCGCACGCCTACCTCAACGGCCTCGGCGTCGAGATCATGGCCAACTCCGACAACGTCCTGCGCTGCGGCCTCACCCCCAAGCACGTCGACGTCCCCGAACTCCTGCGCATCGTCCGCTTCGAGGCGACCGACCCGGGCGTGCTGCGTCCGGAAGCGTCCCCGGACGGCGAGGAGGTCTACGAGACGCCCATCGACGAGTTCCGCCTCTCCCGCTTCGTCCTCCCCGAGGCAACCGCCCCGCACGATCTCACCCGCGCCACCCCGCAGATCCTTCTCTGCACCGCCGGTTCGGTCCGGGCGGGCGAACACACGCTCGCCCCCGGCGAGTCCGTCTTCGTCCCCGCGGACGAGAAGACCGAGGTGTCCGGACCGGGCACGCTGTTCCGGGCCACCGTGATCGCGTGACGACCTGGCACCTCCCGATCCACGACCCGACGCACCGACACCGGGCCGGGCTGCAACAATGCCCCCTGCAAAAGGCGGGCAAAGCCCGGCCGGTGACGGACGGAAGCGTGGGTACCCATCCCCACGCACAGGCATACGCGTAGGCGAAGGGACACCTCGGACACATGAGCGCGTCAGGCGGCACCAAGGCGATCGTGGCGGCACTCGCCGCCAACCTCGCGATCGCGGTAGCGAAGTTCGTGGCGTTCCTCTTCAGTAACTCGTCGTCGATGCTCGCCGAGTCCGTGCACTCGCTCGCCGACTCGGGCAACCAGGCCCTGCTGCTCCTCGGCGGCAAGAAGGCCAAGCGCGAGGCAACCGCGGAACACCCGTTCGGCTACGGCCGCGAGCGCTACATCTACGCCTTCCTCGTCTCCATCGTCCTCTTCTCCGTCGGCGGCATGTTCGCCCTCTACGAGGGCTACGAGAAGATCAAGCACCCGCACGAGATCGAGGCCTGGTACTGGCCGGTCGGCGTCCTGGTCTTCGCGATCATCGCCGAGACCTTCTCCTTCCGGACCGCCATCAAGGAGTCCAACGTCCTGCGGGGCAAGAAGTCCTGGACCGAGTTCGTCCGCCACGCCAAGGCCCCCGAGCTGCCCGTCGTCCTCCTGGAGGACCTCGGTGCCCTCGTCGGCCTGATCCTCGCCCTCGGCGGCGTCGGCCTCGCCCTCCTCACCGGCGACGGTGTCTGGGACGGCATCGGCACCCTCTGCATCGGCATCCTGCTCATCCTGATCGCGATCGTCCTCGCCGCCGAGACCAAGTCCCTCCTCCTCGGCGAGTCCGCCGGCGCCGAGAACGTGGAGAAGATCGCCCAGGCCGTCGTCGACGGCGACACCGTCACCCGCGTCATCCACATGCGCACCCTCCACCTCGGCCCCGAGGAACTCCTCGTCGCCGCCAAGATCGCCGTCCAGCACGACGACACGGCCACCGAGGTCGCCAACGCCATCAACGCGGCCGAGGCCCGTATCCGCGAGGCCGTCCCGATCGCCCGCGTCATCTACCTGGAGCCCGACATCTACAGCGAAGCCGAAGCCGCCAAGGGTCCTGACCCCGAGGCCGCCCCCGGCGGACCGACCGCCCCCGCCGAGCACTGATCCACCGGCCCGTCCGGGCCACCCCACCAGGCACCGAGCACCGGGGCCCGTCGCGCGAACGGACGCGACGGGCCCCTGCCCGTTCCCGGCCCGTGCCGACTCCGTCCCGCACGCCCTCCGCTGCCCAACAGGCCGCCGCAGGGCCCCACAGGCCACACACACCTCGTCTTTCGGCTCGATCTGTACGCAGGCGGACTGGGGCAGGCCGGGCCCACCGGTGTAGCTTGGGACGGAGCCAGACGTCGCTGCTGATGGCGGTCGGGCGGTCCCACCGCGGACCGACCGAGGGAGAGAGGGCCTCCGACGGACTGCGCTGCGCGCACGCGGGCATGCCTGTGTCCTCTTCGGGGCACTCCTGTGTCCGCCGCCGCGCAGACCAGCCCTACCCACCCTCGACCCGACACCGAGGAGCAGTTCGCAATGACGACTGTCGACAACCGACAGGACTTCAAGGTCGCCGATCTCTCGCTGGCCGCGTTCGGCCGCAAGGAGATCACCCTCGCCGAGCACGAGATGCCCGGTCTGATGGCGATCCGCAAGGAGTACGCAGAGTCCCAGCCCCTGGCCGGCGCCCGCGTCACCGGCTCCCTGCACATGACCGTGCAGACCGCCGTCCTCATCGAGACCCTGGTCGCCCTCGGCGCCCAGGTCCGCTGGGCCTCCTGCAACATCTTCTCCACCCAGGACCACGCCGCCGCCGCCATCGCGGTCGGCCCGAACGGCACGGTGGACAACCCGCAGGGCGTCCCGGTCTTCGCCTGGAAGGGCGAGACCCTGGAGGAGTACTGGTGGTGCACCGAGCAGGCGCTGACCTGGCCTGACAGCCCCACCGGCGGCCCCAACATGATCCTCGACGACGGTGGTGACGCCACGCTCCTCGTCCACAAGGGCGTCGAGTACGAGAAGTCCGGCGAGGTCCCCGCGGTCGACACCGCAGAGAACGAGGAGCACCGCGTCATCCTCGAACTCCTGAACCGCACCATCACCGACGGCTCGCAGAAGTGGACCCAGCTCGCCTCGGAGATCCGCGGTGTGACCGAGGAGACCACCACCGGCGTCCACCGCCTGTACGAGATGCAGCGCGACGGCGTGCTCCTCTTCCCGGCGATCAACGTGAACGACGCCGTCACGAAGTCGAAGTTCGACAACAAGTACGGCTGCCGCCACTCCCTGATCGACGGCATCAACCGCGCCACCGACGTCCTCATCGGCGGCAAGACGGCCGTCGTCTGCGGCTACGGCGATGTGGGCAAGGGCTGCGCGGAGTCCCTGCGCGGACAGGGTGCACGCGTCATCGTCACCGAGATCGACCCGATCTGCGCCCTGCAGGCGGCGATGGACGGCTACCAGGTCACGACCCTCGACGAGGTCGTCGACAAGGCCGACATCTTCATCACCACGACCGGCAACAAGGACATCATCATGGCCTCGGACATGGCCAAGATGAAGCACCAGGCCATCGTCGGCAACATCGGCCACTTCGACAACGAGATCGACATGGCCGGTCTCGCGAAGATCCCGGGGATCGTCAAGGACGAGGTCAAGCCGCAGGTCCACACCTGGAAGTTCCCCGACGGCAAGGTGCTCATCGTCCTGTCCGAGGGCCGCCTGCTGAACCTGGGCAACGCCACCGGTCACCCGTCGTTCGTGATGTCCAACTCGTTCGCGGACCAGACCCTGGCCCAGATCGAGCTGTTCACCAAGCAGTCCGAGTACCCGATCGGCGTCTACACGCTGCCCAAGCACCTCGACGAGAAGGTCGCCCGCCTCCACCTCGACTCGCTCGGCGTGAAGCTCACGACGCTGCGTCCGGAGCAGGCCTCGTACATCGGCGTCGAGGTCGAGGGCCCGTACAAGCCGGACCACTACCGCTACTGATCCACCCGGCGGTGGACGCGTCCGATGCGTCGTACTCCGACCGTCGACGCATCCGCCTCGGCAGCAGCACCCAGGCAGGCCCCCGCACCCCCGTGCCGGGGGCCTGCCCGTTCGGCTCCTCTTCAGGCCCGTCGGCCGGACCAGCCCGTCAAGACCCAGGACCCCCATGCCCCGCGGCCGGTATTCGCTTCACGACCCGCACGACCACACCCTCCTCGCCGAGGAACACTTCCACTGCGCGCCCGGCCCGTCCGGCTGGCGCTATGTCTCCCAACTGACCGCCCCCTCCGGCGACCACGCCGGTTCCGTCGATCTGGCCCTCGACGAACTCGGCCGCCCCATCCGCCTGGAACTCCACGCCGCGAGCTGGCAGGTCCGCGGCGCCGCACTCGACGGCGTCACCTGGGTCCGCACCGACCCCACCGGCACGGAAGCCACCGAAGGCAATGTCCGCGCCCACGCCTTCACCGGCGCCTCCCCGGCGTTCCTCATCGCCACCGCCCGCCTGCTGCGCCTCACCCCCTCCGCCCCGGCCACCCGCGTACGCCTCGTCGCCTTCACCGACCCGGTCCTGGCCCCGCGCACCCTCGACCAGTCCTGGGCCTTGATCGACAGAGAAGCACACGCCACTGACAACGGCCCCCTGACCGTGGACGAATACCAGGTCACAGCCCTGGACACAGGCGAGCGGCACTCCGTTCACATCGCGGGCGACGTCGTTCTGGCGGCGCCCGGGATCGAGCTGGAGAACCTGGAGACCCCGCCGTCCACGTTCGACTGAGATCGGCGAGACCGGAGCCCCGGTGAAACCCGGTCCGGCCCGCACCGGCGGTGGCTGCGCGACTCAGGCGGGCGGGGCGAACCCGGTGCTCGGCCGCCCGGTGGACGGCGCTTGCGGCGGCTCGGGGGCGGGCGGAGTGCCGGGAGCGGCCGGGCCGGGAACGTCGGCAGCGATCCCGGAGCCGCCTGCGGGCGCGGCCGGGCTCACATACCCCCCAGGCGGCGCATACGCGGGAGCACTGGGCGGTTGTGCGTAGGGAGGCTGAACTGAGGGCGGCTGAACTGAGGGCGGCTGAGCGCCGGGCAAGCCGACCGCACCCGCCCCGGAAGCGCTTCGGAAAGCCTGACGGGCCTCCCGGGCCTGCCGCTCGTGCACCACGGCGGCCAGGTACGCGCCCGGCGGCACCCCGTACGGCGCGGGAGCCCCGGTACGGGCCGCGAGGTCCGAGGCGAGACGTTCCGCCATGGCCGCGCCGACGTGCGGGTCCAGCTGCCGCATCCGCGTCAGGTACTGGCGGATGGCCAGCCACAGCCCGTCCGGCACAGCGGACAGGTCGAGCGCGGCGAACTGACCCGCGAGCCACGGCGGGGGCGGGGGCACGAACGCCGCCCGCCCGGCCGGAACCCGCTCCCGCACGACCAGGGTCCCGGCGAACACGTCACCCAGCCGACGCCCCCGCGCCGAGACGAGCGAGGCGATGCAGGCGACGACCCCGAAGGTCATCAGGATCTCGACCACTCCGACCGCCCCGCGCACCAGCGCGTGCCGGAACCGGATCGGTCCCCCGTCGTCCCGCACCACCCGCAGCCCGCAGGCGAGCTTCCCCAGCGAACGCCCATGGCTCAGCGTCTCCACCGCGATCGGCCCGCCCACCAGGACGAGCAGGAAGCTCGCGATGGATATCGCCGTCTGCGCGGCCTCGTCGAGTCCGGCCGTCGACAGCACCAGGACCAGAACCACCGCGAGGTAGACGACCACGGCCACGACCAGGTCGAGCAGCACGGCCAGCGCCCGGCTCGGCAGCTTCGCGGGACGCAGCTCCAGCGCCACCGCCTCGCCCGTCACTAGCTCACTCACACCCGTAGTCCCTTCCGGATCCATCCCCTGACCTGCCCCGAGAGGGGCCAGTCTGCCAAGCTGAGGTCATATCGCACCGCAGTACGACCCGTACGACCAGTACGACCTGTGCGATCAATACGACAAGCCGGCACGTAGTGCGAGAGGGACGAGGAGCAGCACACCCGATGGACCTCGATGTCTTCGTGTCCGCCCATCGTGCCGAGTGGGACCGGCTCGACGCCCTGCTCCGCCGCCAGCGCCGTCTCGACGGAGCCGAGGTCGACGAACTCGTCGCCCTCTACCAGCGCACCGCCACCCACCTTTCACTGATCCAGTCGAGCGCTCCGGACCCGCAGCTCACCGGGCGTCTCAGCCAACTGGTGGCACGCGCACGCAGCGCCGTCACGGGCAATCGACGGGCCTCCTGGCGCGACGTCACCCGCTTCCTGACCCACGGCTTCCCCGCGGCGGTCTACCGCTCCCGTCACTGGTGGGTCCCCACCGCGCTGCTCTCCACCCTCGTCGCCGTGCTCCTCGGGTGGTGGATCGGCACCCACCCGGAGGTCCAGGCCAGCATCGCGGCCCCCGACGCGCTCCGCGAGATGACCCGCCCCGGTGGTCAGTACGAGACGTACTACTCGAGCCATCCCGCCGCGTCCTTCGCCGCCCAGGTGTGGACGAACAACGCCCAGGCTGCCGCGATGTGCCTGGTTCTGGGCATCTTCCTGGGCCTGCCGGTCCTCTGGATCCTGCTCCTGAACATGCTCAACCTGGGCGTCGGCATCGGCCTGATGACCTCGGCCGGCCGGCTCGACGTCTTCCTCGGCCTGATCCTCCCGCACGGCCTGTTGGAACTGACGGCTGTCTTCGTGGCCGCCGGAACGGGTCTGCGGCTCGGCTGGACCGTCATCGACCCAGGGCCCCGAACCCGCCGGTCGGCCCTGGCCGAGGAAGGGCGAGCCGCCCTGGGCATGGCAATAGGCCTGGCGCTGGTCCTCTTCGTCTCCGGCGCCATCGAAGGCTTCGTCACCCCGTCCGGCCTGCCCACCTGGGCCCGCATCAGCATCGGCGTCCTCGCCGAAGTCGCCTTCCTCGCTTACGTCTATGTCCTGGGCGGGCGAGCCGCACGAGCCGGTGACACGGGCGATGTCCAGGAACACGAACGCAGCGCGACGGTCCCCACAGCAGCCTGATGTGCGTTCACCCCCGTCGGGCTGTTAGTCTCCTCTTCGTTCCCGCAGGAGCTGTTGACACGGCCGATGTGGGGAGGTAGATTTACACAGTTGCCTAGAGGTGGACATACCCCAGGGCGGCAGTGAAAATCTATCGACTCCTCGCGAATGAGATGTCCCGAGCGAGTCCACCCGATGAATCAGGAACGAACAGCCGGTCAGACCGGTGAAAAACTTCTGATAAAGTCGGACTCACCGAAAGAAAGCCGCAAGGCAATCAATTGGTTAGGCCCTCCAACGGCCACCGGAAATGAATTCCGACCGGAAACGGAACGGAAAACGGATCTGGTAGGGTTGGAAACGCAAGATCGAAGGGAAACTGCCCGGAGGAAAGCCCGAGAGTAGCTTGGGTGAGTACAAAGGAAGCGTCCGTTCCTTGAGAACTCAACAGCGTGCCAAAAATCAACGCCAGATATGTTGATACCCCGTTCCCGGC
>NZ_JAVRFJ010000054.1:0-70228 GCF_031845845.1 Streptomyces gottesmaniae | reverse complement strand
GCGTCCGGCCCCCGCCCGTCCCGCGTCCGGCTCGCGTCCGCCCGGCGTCCGGCTCGTGTCAGGCCTGCCGCCCCGGGCCCGCCCCTGCCGCGGTCCCCGCTGCCAGGCCATCCGCAGCCCTTGCCGCTGCCCTCACCCGCTCCTGCCCGGCACCCAAAAGTCTCCGGACTCGCTCCTCAAAAAGTCCCCGGAAAAAACCCACGGCGATCCCGATTGCGATGTCGAGAACCCGAGTCCCGCTCCGTCCCCGAGTTGAACGCGACCACAATGGGTCGCACGAGGACCGAGGAGAACGACGATGGCCAAGTACCTGCTGCTGAAGCACTACCGCGGCGCCCCGGCCCCGGTCAACGACGTGCCGATGGACCGGTGGACCCCGGAGGAGGTCTCGGCGCACATGCAGTACATGCACGACTTCGCCGCGCGGCTGGAGAAGACGGGCGAGTTCGTCGACGGCCAGGCGCTCGCGCCCGAGGGGGCGTGGGTCCGCTACGACGGCGAGGGACGCCCGCCGGTGACCGACGGTCCGTTCGCGGAGACCAAGGACGTCATCGCCGGCTGGATGATCATCGACGTCGACAGCTACGAGCGCGCCGTCGAGCTGGCCGGGGAGCTGTCGGCCGCCCCGGGGGCGGGCGGCAAGCCCATCCACGAGTGGCTGGAGGTGCGCCCTTTCCTGACCGCGCCGCCCACCATCACGGAGTGACCTCTCAGAGGTCCACGAGGTCGACAATGCCCAGGTCCACGAGGTAAACGATGTCCACGGGGGCAGAGATGGACGAGGTCCTGCTCAGGAGCCTCACACCGGGCGTGCTCACCGTCCTCGTCCGCCGCGGAGCCGACTTCGCGGCGGCCGAGGACGCCGTCCAGGACGCGCTGGTCGAGGCGCTCCGGCTCTGGCCGGCCGACCCGCCGCGGGATCCCAAGGGCTGGCTGGTCACCGTGGCCTGGCGGAAGTTCCTCGACGCGACCCGCGCCGACGCCGCCCGCCGTCGGCGTGAGGACCGCGTCGAGGAGGAGCCGGTGGCCGGGCCCGCGCCCGCCGTGGACGACACGCTCCAGCTCTACTTCCTCTGCGCCCACCCGTCGCTCACCCCCGCGTCGGCGGTCGCGCTCACCCTGCGCGCCGTCGGAGGGCTGACCACCCGCCAGATCGCGCAGGCCTACCTGGTGCCCGAGGCGACCATGGCGCAGCGCATCAGCCGGGCCAAGCGGACGGTCTCCGGCGTGCGCCTGGGCCAGCCCGGCGACGTCGCCACCGTGCTGCGCGTGCTCTACCTCGTCTTCAACGAGGGTTACTCCGGCGACGTCGACCTCGCGGCCGAGGCCATCCGGCTCACCCGGCAGCTCGCGGCCGCGATCGACCATCCCGAGGTGGCCGGGCTGCTCGCCCTCATGCTGCTCCACCACGCCCGGCGCGCCGCCCGGACCGCGCCCGACGGCAGCCTGGTGCCGCTCGCCGAACAGGACCGCGGCCGGTGGGACACGCGCCTCATCGCCGAGGGCGTGCGGATCCTTCAGACGGCCCTCGCGCGCGACCGGCTCGGCGAGTTCCAGGCCCAGGCCGCCATCGCCGCCCTGCACGCCGACGCGCCCACCGCCGACGAGACCGACTGGGTGCAGATCGTCGAGTGGTACGACGAGCTGGCCCGGCTGACCGACAACCCCATCGTCCGGCTCAACCGCGCGGTCGCCGTCGGCGAGGCCGACGGACCCCGCGCCGGTCTGGCCGCGCTCGCCGAACTGGACGACTCCCTGCCCCGCCACACCGCGGTCGCGGCCCACCTCCACGAGCGCGACGGCGACCTGGCCAAGGCCGCACGGCTCTACGCCGAGGCCGCCCACAAGGCCCCCAACCTCGCCGAACGCGCTCACCTCACCCGCCAGGCCGCCCGGCTCAACGCCCGGGCCCCGGCGACCGATTGACTGGGACCGCGCGGAGCGGCGCGGTGGCGGCACGGCATGCCACGAGCGGTCGGTGAGCCGGTGATCGTCATCGACTCGCCCTCGCCCGTCCCCCCCGCTCGCCCCCCGTACGAGCAACTCCGCGCCCAGCTCGCCCGGCAGATCCAGAACCGCACGCCGGCCGTGGGCACCCGGCTGTCGACCGTCCGGCTGGCCGCGCCCGGCGAGGAGGCGCGGCGTGCCGCCGAGTACGCCGCCGTCGTCGCCGGTGCGGGCATCGACGCCCCTCGAAGGCGGGTTCACCTGCGTGAGGGCGTACGTCCCGAGCTCATGACGCCATGACGTTCACATCCTCGGACGATCTTCACCTGCCGAGATGACTACCCGCAGGTCACGCCAACCCGCACCGACCCACGACGGCCTCGCAAACCGCCTACATCTCAACCCTCACCCTGGCCGCCACCCTCCCCTCCCTCCTGTCTTCCCTCGCCCTCTGAGTTCATCCATGTGAACAAAAGTTTGCGCGTTCTATTGACGTGCCCAGTTCACCCCCTGACACTCCCTCCCAGGGAAAGCGCTTTCTGCATGCACTTCGGACCACATTCTGGATCTCATCCCTGGAGACCGAACGATGCAATCGACGCACGTGAGACCCGTCATGGCGACGGCGAGCGCAGGCCTGGTGGCAGGGCTGCTGGTCGCGCTGTCCGGTACGGCGGCGCAGGCCGCCACCACCCGGTACGAGGCCGAGACGGCACCCGCCGTCTGCACCGGGACGATCGACTCCGACTGGGCCGGATATTCGGGCAGCGGATTCTGCAACGGCACCAACGCCGCCGGCGCCTACGCACAGTTCACCGTGTCCGCACCCGCATCGGGCACGGCGACCCTGTCCGTCCGGTTCGCCAACGGCACCACGGCCGCGCGGGCCGCGAGCGTCACCGTGAACGGTACGACCGCCGCGACCACGTCCTTCGAGACCACCGGCACCTGGACGGTGTGGACCACCAAGACGCTGACGGTGCCGGTCACGTCGGGCAGCAACGTCATCCGGATCAACCCCACTGTCGCCACCGGACTCCCCAACATCGACTACCTCGACGCCAACGTGCCCGAGGGCGGCGGCACCACCCCGCCGCCGTCGAGTTCCGCCCTCTACGTCTCGCCGACCGGGACCGACAGCGCGGCCGGCACCGTCTCCGCCCCCACCACCCTCACCTCGGCCATCAGCCGGATCACGGCCGGCGGGACGATCTATCTGCGTGGCGGCACGTACGCCCAGGCGTCGACCGTCACGATCCCGGTCGGCAGCTCCGGGACCTCCGCCGCCCGTACGACCCTGACCGCCTACCCGGGCGAGACGCCGGTCCTCAACTTCTCCGCCCAGAGCGAGAGTTCGTCGAACCGGGGGTTGCAGCTCAACGCCTCGTACTGGCACGTCAAGGGTCTCGTCGTCGAGCGGGCCGGGGACAATGGCATCTACGTCGGCGGCAGCAACAACGTCATCGAGCGCACGGTGACCCGCTTCAACCGCGACACGGGCCTCCAGCTCGGCCGTATCTCCTCCACCTCGCCCAGCAGCGAGTGGCCCGCCAACAACCTCATCCTGAGCGCCGAGTCGCACGACAATGCCGACTCCGACGGCGAGGACGCGGACGGGTTCGCGGCGAAGCTGACGACCGGGTCCGGGAACGTGTTCCGGTATGCCGTCGCCCACAACAACATCGACGACGGCTGGGACCTCTACACCAAGCCGGACACCGGGCCCATCGGTCCGGTGACCATCGAGGACTCCCTCGCCTACGAGAACGGCACGCTCAGCGACGGCTCGCAGGCCGGCAACGGTGACCGCAACGGCTACAAGCTCGGCGGCGACGACATCGCGGTGAACCACATCGTCCGGCGCAGCATCGCCTACGACAACGGCAAGCACGGTTTCACGTGGAACAGCAACCCGGGCACCATGGCGGTCTCCGGCAACGTGAGCATCGACAACACCGAGCGGAACTTCAACTTCGACGGCGGTACGTCGGTGTTCCGCGACAACACCTCGTGCCGCAGCGGGAGCGGGACGAACGACCGGATCATCGGCAGCTCCGACAGCTCCAACCAGTTCTGGTCCGGGACGAACGGGTCCCGGTGCTCCTCGTACTCCGGCGGGCTGCACTGGTCCTTCGGCAGCGACGGCAAGTTGAACGTCACGTTCGGCTGAGGGACGCGCGTGCCGTGCCGGTCGTCTCGATGACGGCCGGCACGGCACGCGGGTACGCCTCCGGGTGGGTCGCTCCGGGTGGGTCACACCTCCGCGAACCGTCGGCGATCAGCCCTGCGGCTCGCTGATGTTGACCATCCACGGGACGCCGAAACGGTCCGTGCACATGCCGAAGACGTCGCCCCACATCTGCTTGTCGAGCGGGACGGAGACGGTGCCGCCCGCGGAGAGCTTCTCCCAGTAGCCCCGCAGCTCGGTGTCGTCCTCGCCGCTGAGGCTCACGGAGAAGCTGCCGCCGGGCTGGTACTCCATGCCGGGCGGGGTGTCGGCGCCCATGAGGGTGAAGCCGTTCGGTGCCTCCAGCGTGCCGTGCATGATCTTGTCGGACTCCGGGGCGCCGGGCTGGCCGAAGTCGCCGAAGGTGTGCAGCGTCAGCTCGCCGCCGAAGACCTCCTTGTAGAACTCCATCGCCTGCCGGGCGTCGCCGTCGAAACTGAGGTAGGGGTTGAGCCGCGAGACCATGAGAACCTCCCTGAAACGGACAAACGGGCTTACGGTCGGTTGGTCCGGAGACTAGCCCCCGGCACTGACAACGGCATGCCGGGAGCGGGGTCGAGGGGGCCTCGGGGCCCGGTCAGATCTCGTCGGCTCCAGGTCCGTGTTGGCGCGGGCCCGTCGACCACCGGCCGACGGCCGTCGACCACCGACCACCGACCGACGGCCGACGACCACCGACCGACGGCCGACGACCACCGACCGACGGCCGTCGACCACCGACCGACGGCCGACGGCCGATCACCGACCGTCCACAGCCTGTGGACGGCGCCCCCCGCACCACACAACCCGAGCGCCCGCGCCTCGACGGCCCTTGGCAACGGCAAGGCCCGGCACCCACCAGGACCCGCCACCCACCAGGACCCGCCACCCCCCACCCGCCAGGAGTCGGCACCGGCGGGCGGCGCCCCGCCCCGCGCGCCTATAACCCAGGTACGAGGAGGACCTCGGCCTCCAGCCGGACTCGGGGCGGCCCGTCTCCGTTCTAGCCTGAGGGCGCCATGATGCGGACAGAGGACGACCGGCTGCTCCCGGTCCTGTTGATCGTCGCCCAGGCCGTGGTGTGGCCCGGGGCGGCACTGGTGCGTGGGACCGTCCCGAGCGGGGCTGCCCTGCTGGTGGCCGCCCTGGTCGCCGGAGTCGTGACGGCCGCGCTGGTGCTGCGCCGCAGCCACCCGGTGGCCGCCCTCGTCGTGGTCGCCGTCGCGTGCGCGCTGGGTGCGGGCCCGCTGCCCGTCGGGGCGACGGCCCTGCTCGGCACGGCGGGCGTCGCGCTGGCCCTGTACACCGTGGCGACCGAACGCGACACCTTCACCGCCGTGTTGTGCGCGGTGGCGCTCGCCACCTGGCAGTTTCTCCAGCAGATCAGCCTGCACGGCCTCAGCGACCGCGCGGGCCTCGACGTCGTCCTCACCGCCCTGCTGTACGCCACCGTCTGCGGCGCCGGTCTCCTCGTGCGGCGGTCCCGGCGCGCCCGGTGGGCGGCCGAGCAGCGGCTGAAGCGGGCCGAGTCGGAGCGGCATCGGCTGCCGGCGGTCGAACGGCGGCGGATGGAACGGGAGTTGCACGATGTCAGCGCCCATCACCTGACGGCTGTCGTCGTCACGGCGGGGGCCGCGCTCGGACTGCGTGACCAGCGGCCCGAACTGGCCGGACAAGCGCTGGAGTTCGCCGTCGAGACGGGCCAGGAGGTCACCCGTGCGCTCGGCGCGGTACGGGCACCGGCGCCCTCCCGGGAGGACCTGCCGTCGCCGGAGGAACGGCTGCTGGACCTGGTCGCCGGGTTCCGCCGCCTCGACCAGCGGATCGACTGCGAGATCGACCCCCTGCCGGACGGGGCCGTCGCGGACGCGGCGTACGGCATCGTGCGCGAGGGCCTGACCAACGTGGCCCGGCACGCGCCGGGCGCGCACACCCGGGTGCGGGTGCGCTACGGCGACGCCCGCACGGACGTCGTGGTCACGAGCGCGGCGCCGCCCGCCGGGACGACGGCGCACGCGTCGGGCCTCGGGGGCGGGCGCGGCCAGGGGTTCCTGCGTTCGCGGGCGCGGGAGGCGGGCGGCACGCTGACCAGCGGGCCGACGGGGGAGGGCGGTTGGGAGATCCGGGCGGCACTGCCCGGCCGGACGGCCGCGCCGGTGGAGGCGGCGTTCCCGCGCGGCTACCGGATGGCGCAGCTGGTGGCCGCGGTCGGCCTCGTCCTGCAGCCCCTGCTCCCGGCGCTGGTCATCCGCCCGGACACCGCCACCGCCACCGAACAGGCCTCCCCCGGCACCCTCTTCGCCCTGCTCGCCGCGGCCCAGGCCCTCACGCTGCTGTGGCTCCGCCGCGCCCCCCGGACCGCCCTCACCGCCCTCCTCGCCCTCCCCCTCCTCTGGCCCCTGGCCATGACCACGGCCCACTACACCGGCCCACCCCTTCTCCCCCCGGCCCTGAGCCTCCTCACCACCTGCGCGGCCCTCGCGACCCGGACGGCACGCAGGATCGCGGAGGACCACCGGGCAGCCACGGCAGCCACGGCAGCCACGGCCACCACGGCCACGACGGAGCGGGCGGCGGAGGCCAGGGCGAGCGCGGCGGACGGCGCGGAGCGCGGCGCGGTGCGTGGCGTTCTGGACGGGATGCGCGAGTCGGTGGTGTTTCCGCTCGCGGCCGTGGTCGCGCACAGCATCGCCGGGGTCGTCGCCGTGCTCGGGCGGGGTACGACGCTGCCCGCGTGGGCGGTCGGGATCGGGGTGAGCGGCGGGGTGGCGATCGTGGCGGGGGGCGCCGTGTGGGGCGGGGTGGTGCGCGGGCGGCGGGAGAGGGACGCCCGGGGGGTGCGGGACGAGCGGGTCGCCGTGTGGACCGAGGAGGCGGTGCGGGACGCGTGGGCCGAGCGGCGGCGGATCGCGGCGGGGCTGGAGACGACCGTGCTGTCCCGAACCGCCGACATGGTCGTGGAGGCCCGGGCGGGCCGGCTCGACGCGGTCGCGGAGCGGGCCCGCGAGGCCCTCGCCGCGATGCGCGCCCTGCTCGACACCGTCCGCGACGGCGAACGCGGCGCGGACCCCGGACGCCGTCCGCAGCCCACCCTCCAGGCCCTCGACCTGCTCGCCCACCAGAGCCGGGCCACCGGCCGTGACGTCCGGATACGGCTGACCGACCGGGTGCCCGAGCGCCTGCCCACGGCGGTCGATCTGGCTGCCTACCACGCCGCCGAAACGATCCTCGCGGCCGGAGGCGACCAAGCCGCGATGCTCGAATTCGACGCGGACGACGGTACGTTGACGCTCACCGCCACCGGGGTGCCGCGCGCCGCGCGCACCGCCGTACGGGAGCGGCTGACGGCCCGCGTCGCGCCGCTCGGCGGCACCCTGACCGCCGGCGGTACGGACACGGTCCACCTTCGGCTGCCGCTCGCCGCGGCACCGGTTCCGCAGCAGGGCGACGCGACAGAGGACGAAGAGGGAAGTGACGGATGAGCCTCAGGGTGCTGGTCGTCGACGACCAGGGCATCGTACGGGCGGGGTTCGCCGCCGTGATCGACGCGGAGGAGGACATGACGGTCGTCGGTGAGGCCGCCGACGGCGCCGAAGCGGTGCGGCTGGCCGAGGAGTTGGCACCGGACGTCGTCGTCATGGACGTACGGATGCCCCAACTGGACGGCATCGCCGCGACCCGCATCATCACCGGCCGGGACGACGCGCCCCGCGTCCTCGTCCTGACCACCTTCGACCTCGACGCGTACGTCTTCGACGCCCTGCGCGCCGGCGCCTCCGGCTTCCTCCTCAAGGACGTGCACGCCGCCGAACTGCTGGCCGGCATCCGGGTGGTGGCCGCCGGCGAGAGCGTGCTCGCCCCGTCCGCGACCCGTCGCCTCATCGGCCACTACGCGTCCGGTACGACGCCGGCGACGGCGGACGGCGACAGCCTCCGTGCCCTCGACACCCTGACCGACAGTCAGCGAGGCGTCCTCTCCCTGGTCGCCACCGGACTCACCAACGCGGAGATCGCCGAGGAGCTAGGCATCACCGTCGGCACCGTGAAGTCCCACGTGAACGCCCTGCTCCGCAAACTCGGCCTGCGCGACCGCGTCCAGGCCACGATCTTCGCCTACGACCTGGGCCTGGCCCGCCCGAACCCCCCGGGCACCCACCTCTGAAGTACCCGAGACGAGCAGGCCCGCCCCGAGACCGACCAGGACCACCCGAGGAGACCAGGACCGCCCCATGACCGTGGAACCGACCGCTCCCGTGCCGCGCCGGCCCTCCCCGCGCCGCCGCCCCAGCCCCGGCGATCTCCTCGCCCTCGCCTACCTCGCGCTCTGCGTCGGTCTGCTGGTCTGGGCGCTGGCGGTGAGCTCCGACGACGGCTCGGGCGGGTCCATGGCGATGGTCGTCCCCATCCTGGCCACGGCCCCGGTCAGCTTCGTGTGGCTCGCCCTGCCGGACGGGGCCGCGATGGCCGTCGGCGCCGTGCTTCTCGGCGCCCTGGCCAACGCGGCCGTCGTCGTCTGGTGCGGCCGCGTCCTCCGCCGGGGCCGCCGCCCGGATCCGCTGCCCTGAGCCGCGAAGGGGCGGCCCAGGGGATTCTCGGAGGGCGCGCGCCGCGTGGCCGGCCGGTGTCAGAGACCGAACTCCTGCGGGGACAGGCCGAGGGTGGCGCAGGCCTCGCGGAGGACCTGCTCCTCGGTCTGCGCGATGTACCCGTCCGCGCCCGCGACCACGAAGCCGGTCTGGACGACGGCCCGCGCCTCCGTCGGCTTCTTCGCGGCCTTGGCGATCTCCGTGAGGGCCTCGGCCTTGCCCTGCTGGAAGTTGCGGGAGAGCTGGTCCACGTGCCGGTTGAAGCGCTGCCGCAGCTGGTCCGCGGGGAAGTTCTGCAGCACGTCGTTGTTCAGGATCAGCGACTCCACGTGCTGCCGCTCGGCCGGGTCCACGTTCCCGTCGGCGGCGGCGACCAGCGCGCACATGGCCATGCTGGCGTCCCGGTAGGCGCCGCTCTTCAGCTCCGTCTTGAGGGAGGTGAGCTGGGACTTGAGCGCGCTCACCAGCTGGGCCTTCGAGCCGCCGGAGGACCGCCCGGACCCCGAGGACCCGGCCGCCGTGGCACCCGTGGGGCCCGCCCCCGGCTGCCCGTGCCCGCTGCCGCCCCGCGCGCCCTGCGCCTGCTGCTGCAGACCCTTGGCCTGGTCCTTGATCCGATCCCACATCGCCATGCGTGCCACCTCGGCTTCAGCCCGTGTCGTGCCGGTCGTTCCGGTCGTCCGCGTGCGTTCCGCACGTCTCCCTGTGAACGCCCGTCACCCCCCTGTGAGTTCCTCGCGGCCACGGACTCCGCAACGCGTAACTTATGGGTTACTCTTTTGGGGTGGACGAGCCGGGTGAAGCGAACGAGCGGGACGGGCTGAGCGAGCCGGACGGACTGAGCGAGGTGGCCGACGCGATCGCCGATCCGGTCCGCCGCGAGATCCTGATGATGTTGCACCGCACGCCGCTGACGGCGGGTGACATCGCCGCCCGGTTCGCCATCAGCCGGCCCGCGATCAGCCGCCATCTGCGGGTACTGCGGGAGAGCGGCCTGGTCCTGGACGAGCAGCTCGGACGCCATCGGCGCTACTCGCTGGTCCGCTCCCGGCTGGGTGACCTCGCCGCCTGGCTCGCCCGGTTCGACACCGCGCGTCTCGACTGGTCGCAGCGTCTGGCGGCGCTGGAGACCGAGGTCCACCGCACCCGACGGGACCGCGCACGGGCCGAGCCCGCGCACCATCCGCGCACCGCCCGCCACTCCGAGGAGGACACGGCATGACTCGTGAACCCACCGGACGGCTCGTCCCCACGCCGACGGGGCACGACCTGATCCTCACCCGCGTCTACCGTGCCTCCGCCGACGACGTCTGGGCGAGTGTCACCGAACCGGAGCGCACCGCCCGCTGGTTCGGCCCGTGGCGCGGTCAGGCGGGGCCCGGCCGCACGGTCGAGGTGCGGTTGGTGTTCGAGGAGTCGGCGCCCTGGTGCCCCGTGCGGATCGAGGCCTGTGAACCGCCGCGCCGGCTCGCCGTCTCGATGGAGGACGAGGCCGGATCCTGGTCGATGGAGCTGCTGCTCTCCGAGGTCGACGGCACCACCGAACTCCGGCTGGTCCATCACCTCGCCTCCGCCGAGCACCTCGGCGAGACGGGACCGGGCTGGGAGTACTACCTGGACCTGCTCACCGCCGCACGCACGGGCGGCCCGCGGCCCGACTTCGACGACTACTACCCCGCGCAGAAGGCGTACTTCGAGTCCCTGGCCTGAGCCCGCACCGACCGGCTCAGCGGCCGTTGCCCTTCGCCGGGGCGCGGCGGCGTCCCTGGGACGGGCGGCCGCGGCGGCCGCGTGCCGCCGACGTGGGGCGGGCGGCCGGTTGCTGGGTGACCGGCGGGGCGAGGACGACCGGGACGCCGGAGGGCGCCTGCGCGCCGGTGATGCGGTTCAGGTCCGCATCGCCCGAGCGGACCCGCGTGGTGGTCGGGGTGATCCCGGCGACCGCCATCAGCCGGGTGACGTCACGGCGCTGGTGCGGCAGCACGAGGGTGACGACCGTGCCGGACTCGCCCGCACGGGCCGTACGGCCGCCCCGGTGCAGGTAGTCCTTGTGGTCGCCCGGCGGGTCGACGTTGACGACGAGGTCGAGGTCGTCGACGTGGATGCCCCGCGCCGCGACGTTGGTGGCGACCAGGGCCGTCACATCGCCGTCCTTGAACTGGCTCAGGGCCCGGTTGCGCTGCGACTGCGACTTGCCGCCGTGCAGGGCGGCGGCGCGCACGCCCACCGCCAGCAGCTTCTTGACCAGCCGGTCCGTCGCGTGCTTGCTGTCCAGGAACATGATCACGCGCCCCTCGCGGGCGGCGATCTCGGTCGTGGTGGCGTGCTTGTCGTCGTCCTCGATGTGCAGCACGTGGTGGTCCATCGTGGTGACCGCGCCCGCGGAGGGGTCGACGGAGTGGACGACGGGGTCGTGCAGGTAGTCGCGGACCAGCCGGTCGACGTTGCGGTCCAGGGTGGCGGAGAACAGCAGCCGCTGCCCGTCGGGGCGCACCTGGTCGAGCAGCGCGGTGACCTGCGGCATGAAGCCCATGTCGGCCATCTGGTCGGCCTCGTCCAGGACGGTGATCGCGACCTGGTCGAGGCGGCAGTCGCCGCGGTCTATGAGGTCCTTGAGCCGGCCGGGGGTCGCGACGACCACTTCGGCGCCGCCGCGCAGCACGCTCGCCTGGCGTCCGAGGGACATGCCGCCGACCACGGTGGCGAGCCGCAGCCGCAGCGCGCGGGCGTACGGGGTGAGGGCGTCGGTGACCTGCTGGGCCAGTTCGCGGGTGGGGACAAGGACGAGGGCCAGCGGCTGCCGGGGCTCGGCGCGCTGTCCGGCCGTACGGGCCAGCAGGGCGAGGCCGAAGGCGAGCGTCTTGCCGGAGCCCGTGCGGCCGCGGCCGAGGACGTCACGGCCGGCCAGTGAGTTCGGCAGCGTCGCGGCCTGGATCGGGAAGGGCTCGGTCATCCCTTCGGTGCCCAGCGTCTCCAACAGCCGTGCGGGCAGATCGAGTTCGGCGAAGGTCTCCACCGCGGGCAACGCGGGCGTGACCGTGACCGGCAGTGCGAACTCCCCACCGGCGGCGACCGCGACGGTCCGCGCGCCACCGCCCCGACGACCGCGGCCGGCCTTGGCCGCACCGGACCTGGCGGAGCCGTTCTTGACCGCGGCCCCCTTGGCCTGGGAGCCCTTGGCGGTGTTTCCACGGCCGGCGGTGCTCTTCGCGTCCCCGCGGCCCGTGGTGTTCTTGGCGGTGTCCCCGCGGCCCGCGCCGCTCCTGCCCGACCCGCCCTTGGCGGCCGCACCACCGGTGCCGCCGCCGGCCGAACGGCCCTGGGCGGTGCCGCCCGTCGCCGATCCGGCTCCGGCCGCACGGGAAGGAGCCCCTTGCTCGCCCGCCCCCGCGCCCTGCGAGCGTGCGCGGTTGCCCCGGGTCGCGCCGGTGCGGGCGGAGCCCTCGGTGCGGGACCGGGAGGAGCTGGTGCTGTTCGTACGAGCCGTGCGGTTCATGGGGACCTTCCTCGATGCGGCGGCGCTTGTCGCACACGAGCCGGGGCCCGCACCTTTCGGGCGCGGGCCCCGGCTCATGCGTACGCGTCAGAGTCAGGCGGGAACGATGTTCTCGGCCTGGGGGCCCTTCTGGCCCTGCGTGACGTCGAAGGTCACCTTCTGGCCTTCCTGAAGCTCACGGAAGCCGGACGTGGCGATGTTCGAGTAGTGGGCGAAGACGTCGGGGCCGCCACCCTCCTGCTCGATGAAGCCGAAGCCCTTTTCCGAGTTGAACCACTTCACGGTGCCGGATGCCATGCTGAAACTCCCTTGATGCAGTGCCCGGAGTCCACACTTTGCGGACCCGGTGTCGCAGCAACGGTTCGACCCGACGGGAAGATGAAGAAAGTCCCGGAAAGCCCCGGAAACAACAAAGAGTGCTCGTCGACGGAAGGTCGAAGAGCACTCAGAAGCCTCTGGTAACCAAAACTGCCACTTCAGGTCAATGTAGCACAGTCGTGGGACGTCCGCTGTGTGACGCGCGACCCAATCCGAGGAACACCCCCTGCCGAGGACAGCCGGCACCCGCGAGGAGTCAGCCCTGAGAGGGCGTCGGCGGAGCCGTGGGCGGGGAGGACTGGTCCGTTGGAGTGGGCTGTGCGACGGGCGCGGCCGGCCAGGGCTGTGCGGCCTGCGGCGGCTGTGGGGCTGCCTGCTGCGGAGCTTGTGGAGACTGCGGTGCCTGGGGTGCCTGGGGTGCCTGGGGGGCCGGGAAAGCGGCTGGGGCCGGGTATGCCGTCGGGACCGGGTACGCCGTCGGGGCGGGTCCGGGGAGGGCGGTGGTGGGGCGGCCGGTCGCGAGGACGGTCGTCACGGTCGCGCCGAGCGCCGACAGGAAGGCCAGCGCCAGCAGATAGGCGCCGACGCCGAGGGTGGTGGCCCGGTCGTCCCCGTCCCACTGTCCGTCGTTGACCACCTCCGTCAGCGCCGACAGCGTCGTGCCGAGGAGCAGCACCGCGCCGCCGACGCCGAGCGCGGGGCCCGGCCTGAGCCGGCGGGCGCGGCCGGTCAGGAGGAGCGCGGCGGCCGTGACGGCGACCAGGGCGCCGATGAGCAGCGGCACCCCGGTGAACCGGGTGACCGACTCCATCTCCCCGCCCGTCGCGCCGCTGGTGTAGGACCACGCCTTCGCGACCATCCGGAAAGCCGGTTGCTCCCGCTCCTCGTCGACGTACTGGATCGAGGTGTCCAGCGTGGTGAACGAGGCGCCGATGGTGAGGGCGGCGCCGAGCATCAGCAGCGCGCCGGACACCCGGTCGGAGACCGCCGCCGGGTTCCCCGGCGGCGCGGCGGGTCTGCCGTGGCCCACGGGCGGCGTGGTCGCGTACGGATAGGGGCCCCCTTGCTGCGGGGGCGGTGCCCAGCCGGGCGCGGGAGCCGGCGGCTGGGGCGGAGGGGCGGGCTGACCCGCGTACGGGCCGGACTGTGTCGGTTCCGTCATCTTCCGATGATAGGGAGAGAAGATCGTGCGCATAAGGTGAACTGCCCATCGGAAAAGGCGAGTTGGGGATAGAATCCCTGCCCTTGCCTGACGGTGGGGATATCGGATCGACATACGTCCATCTCGAATCATCACTGTGCGACCAAAATTCGTTACTCTCCGGCCATGGCTCTCCTCGGTCGCCGGCGCGGCACGACCAGACTCGCCCCCGAACTCGACGACGCGGACCTCGGGAAGGTACGCAAGCGCCTGGTCGAGAGGGGGAGTTCGGGTGGTCGCAGTCTCGCGGTGGCCATGATCGAGCAGCTGTTGCGCGACACCGGCCGTGACTGGGACCGCAGGGCCCACCGGCTGAGCGTTCTCGCGGAGTCGACCTCCCCGGCCCTCCAGCGTTCCTGGGCGGAGGAGCAGGCACAGGACCCGGACGCGCAGTTGCTGTTCGCGTGGGGTGTCCTGCTGCGGGCGCGGTACGAGGAGCAACCGGTGCCGGGGGAGACCCGGGAGGCGCTCGACGCCTGCGAGCACGCCGCCGCGCTGCGGCCGGAGGACCCCACTCCCTGGGTGGTGCGTCTCGGCCTGCTGCGGCTGTGGCGCCGGCCGAGTCAGGAGGTCTTCCCGCTCTGGGACGAGATCGTCCGGCGGGATCCCTGGCATCGCGAGGCGCACTTCCAGATGCTCGGCTACCTCTCGCCGTGGGAGTGCGGCTCGCACGCGCAGACCGTCGACTTCCTCGACCGGGTGCGCGCGGGGACGGCGCCCACGGCCCCGACGGCGGGTCTGGAGATCGCCGCCCTCATCGACCTCTACCAGGGCACCCTCGACCAGGGTGGTCTGGAGGCCCTCACCGCCGTCCACCTGTGGAGCCGCCCGAACGCGGTGGCGGCCCTGGACCGGGCCACGGCCGACTGGCCGCGTGCCGGGTATCTGACCCACGCGGCGGCCGTCGCCGATCTCAACCTGCTGGCGTACGCGCTGGTGCAGGCGAAGCGGGCCGGGGAGGCGGGGGAGGTGTTCCGGGCGATCGGGGGGCTGGTCACGGTGTACCCGTGGGCGCTGGAGAGCGGGGATCCGGTGGCGACGTTCGGGGCCTGGCAGGTGCGCGCGGCGGGGTGACGGGGCGCGTTGCCGTGTGGGGGTGTGCGGGTGCGGCCCGGTGGGGCTTCTCGCGCAGTTCCCCGCGCCCCTGAAGAGCAGGGCCTGGGCTTTCAGGGGCGCGGGGAACTGTGCGACCAGCCCCCACGCACCCGCACCCCCCTCAACCCTTTGGCCCCCTACCTCCGGCCCGGCGCCCCCGCCAGCAACGGCATCGTCATGCCCGCCAGCAGCGCCCCCGGCACGGCCAGGGCCAGCCACACCGCCGTGGTGGTGTCGCCGCCGATGAGGGTGGTGAAGTTGGCGATGATCAGCCAGATCGCCCCGGCGATGCCGCCGGCGCCCAGGGCGGGGGCGATCAGTGTGTTCCACAGCCGGGTGTCGCCGGACCGCTCGTGGCGGAAGTAGACGATGACCGACACGGAGGTCAACAGGTACAGCAGCATGATCGCCAGGACGGCGAGACCGCTGAGCCAGGAGAACAGGGTCAGGACGGGGTCCTTGCCCGCCAGGGCGAAGGGGAAGACGAGCAGGGCGGCGACGCCGGTCTGCACGACGCCCGCGAGCCACGGCGACTGGCGGCCGTTGAGCGTGCTCAGCCCGCGCGGCAGCAGGCCCTCCCGGCCGAGGGAGAAGAGATAGCGGTTGGCGGAGTTGTGGAACGCCAGGATGCTGGCGAAGAGCGAGGTGGCCAGCAGGATCGGCAGCGCGTCGCCCGCCCACGCGCCGAGTTCGGCGGAGACCGGCGCGGCGACGAACCCGGCCCCGTCGCCGGCCTCCAGCGCCTTGCCCGCGGCGGCCGCGCTGGAGGAGGGGCCGTGCGCCGAGATCAGCATCCAGGACGTGAAGGCGAAGAAGACGGTGACGAGGACGACCGCGAGGTAGGTGGCCCGGGGGACCGTGCGGTGCGGCTCGCGCGCCTCCTCGCCGTAGATCGCGGTCGCCTCGAAACCGAACATCGATGCCACGGCGAACATCAGCGCCACCCCGGGGGCGCCGTCGAGCGCCGCCGACAGGGAGAAGGAGGAGCCGGGGGCCAGTCCCTCGGGGCCGCCGCCCTTGAGGAGCATCACCACGCCGAAGACCAGCAGCAGACTGATCTCGGCCAGCACGAACACGGCGAGCACCTTGGCACCCACGTCGACACCGGTGGCGCCGAGCACCTGCACGACCACCATCGTGCCGAGCGCGAACAGCCACCAGGGCACGTCCGTCTCCAGGTACTGCAGGGCCAGCCCGTTCATCACCGCGCCGAACAGGCCGTACACCGCCGCCTGGATGGCGTGGTACGCGAGCAGCGCCACGCCCGCGCTGCCGGCGGCGGCCGTCCCGCCGAGGCCCTTGCCGACGTACGAGTAGAAGGCGCCCGCGTCGACGACGTGGCGGCCCATCGCGACGTAGCCGACGGAGAAGAGCAGGACGACCACCCCGGCCACGAGGTACATCGCGGGGACGCCCGGGCCGTTGCCGATGGCTATCGCCACCGGCGCCGCCCCGGCGACACCGGTCAGCGGTGCCTGTGCGGAGAGCACGAAGAAGAGGATGCCCAGGACGCCGAGCGCGTTCTGTTTGAGGGAGCCGGTGGACGCGTAACCGTCACCGGCCGCGTGCCGCATTCTGGACGCACTTGTAGACATGCTTCACCTGTCGAGCGGAGGGGAAGAAGTTTGTTTCGGCTCAAACGAGCTGCCCCATGTTTGCCTCAACGCGCCTGACTGGCAAGGGAGTGACACGTGTAGGGCCACAGATTGTTCGGGTACGTACGACGTTCCGTGCGCACCCGGCGGGCGGGCGCCTCGGGGGCGCGGCGCGGGGGCGGGGGCCGGGACGACCGGCAGGTCCTGAGGGGCGTGGCCGAAGCGGTGCGTGGCGCCGCGCGGCTCTCCCTCTCCGTCGGGACGGTGTAGACCCGCGTCGGCGACATCCTGGGCAACTCCCGGCCCGCAACCGTGTCGAGATCGCCGCGTGGGCCTGGTGCTCGGGCACCGTCGGCGAGTGAGCGTCCCCACCGGGGCCGAGCGCGACTCCGGGCGCGCACAGGAGAGTTGACGACACGGCCGCCGCTCGGCTGACGGCACGGGCCCGGCCCGCCCCGGGGTCAGTCCGGTCGGCGCAGGCCCGCGACGAGGACGGCGACGAGTCGGCCGGCGTCGTAGTCGGGGTCGTTCTCGGCGCCGATGCACAGGTTGCCGACGCCGCGCATGAGTTCCAGGGGCGTGAGATCGGACCGGATCTCGCCGGATGCGGCGGCGGCGTCGAGCAACCGGGCGCAGACGGGGACGAGCCGGTCGAGGAAGTGGGCGTGCAGGGTCCGGAACCCGGCCTCGTCGGACTGCAGCGCGGCGGCGAGGCCGTGCTTGGTGACCAGGAACTTCACGAAGACGTCGATCCAGTGGCCCAGGGCGGCGTACGGCGTGGGCCCGGCCGCCAGCAGCGCGGGCCCTGCCTCGGCGCAGGCCTCCACCTGGTGCCGGTAGACGGCGACGACGAGGTCCGCGCGGGTCGGGAAGTGCCGGTAGATCGTGGCGGTGCCGACGCCCGCCCTGGCCGCGATGTCGCGCACCGGCGCCTCGACGCCCGCCTCGACGAACACGGCGGCGGCCGCGTCGAGCAGCGTCTCCTGGTTGCGCCGGGCGTCGGCCCGCCGGGGCCTGGCCGCCCGCGGCACCTGCCGTGTGACGCCCCCGCCGTCGAGGCCGCCGTTCTCGCCGCCCTCGCCGTTCCCGCTGTCGTCCGTCACTTCGCCTCCTCGCCGCCGGGCGTGCCAAATCTACCGGGGTTGTTAAACGGGACAGCGTTCCGTATCGTCGGCCACGGAAACGGGACGTCGTTCCGTTTGTTGGGGACGTGAAGGAGACGCAGTCATGCAGTACCGCACCTTGGGCCGCACCGGCGTGCAGGTCAGCTCGCTCGCGCTCGGCGCGATGAACTTCGGCCGGATCGGACGCACCACGCAGGACGAGGCCACCGCCCTCGTCGACGCCGCCCTGGAGGCGGGGATCAACCTCGTCGACACGGCCGACATGTACGGCGACGGGGAGTCGGAGGAGATGGTCGGCAAGGCCATCGCCGGCCGTCGCGACGACATCGTGCTGGCCACGAAGGCGGGCATGCCGATGGGCGAGGAGCGCAATCACCGGGGCGGTTCGCGCCGCTGGCTGGTCACCGCGCTCGACGACAGCCTGCGCCGGCTCGGCGTCGACCACGTGGACCTCTACCAGCTCCACCGCTGGGACCCGGCCACCGGCGACGAGGAGACCCTGTCGGCCCTCACCGACCTGCAGCGCGCGGGAAAGATCCGCTACTTCGGCTCCTCCACCTTCCCCGCCCACCGCATCGTCCAGGCCCAGTGGTCCGCCCGCCGGCACCGCCTGAGCCGCTACGTCACCGAGCAGCCCGGCTACTCCGTCCTCCAGCGGGGCGTCGAGGCCCACGTCCTGCCCGTCGCCGAGGAGTACGGGCTCGGTGTCCTGGTGTGGAGTCCGCTGGCCTCCGGCTGGTTGTCGGGCGCGGTCCGCGAGGGCAGGGCCGTCGCCACGAGCCGCTCCGCGTTCATGCCGGACCGCTTCGACATGACCCTCCCGTACAACCGGGCCCGGCTCACCGCCGTGGAACGGCTCGCCGCGATCGCCGACGAGGCCGGCCTCAGCCTGATCCAGCTCGCCCTCGGGTTCGTGACCGCACACCCGGCCGTGACCGCCGCGCTGATCGGCCCCCGCACCCCGGAGCACCTGCACGCGCAGCTCGCCGCCGCCGACACGGTCCTCCCCGCCGACGTGCTCGACGCGATCGACGCCGTGGTGGCCCCCGGTACCGACCTGGCCCCGCACGAGAAGTACGACACCCCGCCGTCGCTCCTCGACCCGTCGCTGCGCCGCCGCCGCTGACCGTCCGCACGGCGCGGAGCTGTCGCCCACCCGGCGGCCACGTAATAGTGTGAAAAGGTTGTTGTGGGACATATCACGGGTGGGGGAGCGGGCCCGGCGGGGAGCGGCCTGGCTGGGTGCGGATCTCGGTGAGAGCGAGATGAGCGGACATGGACCGGCGTGTCGTCGACGAATCCGGAGCGGGCCACGGCCCGTACACCGTGGGTGAGGCACTCACCGCACGGGCCACCGTCGACGAAGAAGGCATCGTCACCGGCTGGAGCGCCGGCGCCGAACGCCTGCTCGGGTACACCCCGACGCAGATCCTGGGCCTGCCCGCGGCCCTCCTGCTCGCCGAGGAGCCTCCGCCGGACGCGCTCCCGCACTTCTCCGACCTGCCGCGCTGGCACGGCACCCTGGTCCTCAGGCACCGTGACGGCCGCCGACTGGAGGTCAAGGTCCTGGCGCACCACCGCACGTCGTACGGCGGGGTCCGCGACTGGTTCCTGGTCTCCGCCCTGACGGACGAGCGGCCCCGCCCCGGCGACGACACGCTCGCGCTGCGCGGCTTCCTCGACTCCCCGTGCTGCGCGACCTCGGTGCACGACACGGACCTGCGGTTCCGCGCGTCCAACCGGGGCTCGCGCGGAGCGCTGGGACTGAGCGACGACGACCTGCGTGGGCTGCGCATGTCGGAGGCCGTGGACGATCCCGCCGTCGAGGAGGTCGAGCGGCTGATGCGGCTGGCCCTGGAGACCGGCGAACCGCAGTACATGGAGAACCACGCGCGGGCCCCCGGGGAGACCCGCGAGCACGCCTGGTCGGTCGACCTCTACCGGCTGCAGGACGAGAACGGCCGCGTCCTGGGCGTGGCCTCCACCGGGCACGACATGACCGAGCAGTACTGGGCCCGCAAACGCCTCCAGCTGATCGCGGAGGCCGGCCGGCGCATCGGCAGCACCCTCGACGTGACGCGGACGGCCCAGGAACTGGCGGACATCGCGGTCCCGGACCTCGCCGACTTCATCAGCGTCGACCTGCTGGCCTCCCTCGACGACGGCGTCACCCCCTTCTCCGCGGCGGGGGAGTACGGCCCGGCCCCGCGGCTGCCCGCCGCGGGCCGCGCCCTCGCCCTGCGGCGGATCGCCCACCGGTCCGTCCACCCGGGGACGCCCGAGGCGGTCGTCGCGCCCGGCGAGGTCGACGAGTACCCGGACGGGTCGCCGCCGGTGCGGAGTCTGCGGTCGGGGCGTGCCGTGCTGCACCGGGTGACCGAGCCCGCGATCGCCGACTGGGTGGCCGAGGACCCGCTGAGGGCCTCCCGCATCAGGGAGTTCGGGTTCCACTCGGCGATGACCGTGCCGCTCTCCGCACGCGGCACCACCCTGGGCGTCGCCGTCTTCGCCCGCCACCGGCACCCCGACCCCTTCGAGCGGGACGACCTCGTCCTCGCCGAGGAACTGGCGGCCCGGACGGCGGTCAGCATCGACAACGCGCTGCGCTACACGCGCGAACGCGGCACCGCCGTCACCCTCCAGCGCAGCCTGCTGCCGCAGAGCCTGCCCGAGCAGGCCGGGGTCGAGATCGCCTCCCGCTATCTCCCGGCCGGCGCCCGCGCCGGGGTGGGCGGCGACTGGTTCGACGTGATCCCGCTCTCCGGGGCCAGGGTGGCGCTGGTCGTCGGCGACGTCGTCGGCCACGGCATCCACGCCTCCGCGACCATGGGCCGGCTGCGCACCGCCGTCCGCACGCTCGCCGACATCGAGCTGCCCCCCGACGAACTCCTCACCCACCTCGACGACCTGGTGGCCCGCCTGGCGACCGAGGCGGAGGCCGCGGAGGAATCCGCCGGGACGACCGACCGCGGGCGGGGCGGCGGCACCGGGGGCGGCACGGCCGGCGTGACCACCGGAGTCGTCGGAGCGACGTGTCTGTACGTCGTGTACGACCCCGTGTCGCGGCGGTGCACCCTGGCACGGGCCGGGCATCCGCCGCCGGTGGTGGTGGGTCCGGACGGCACCGCCGCCCTGCTCGACGTCCCGGCGGGGCCCCCGCTGGGCCTGGGCGGTCTGCCCTTCGAGTCGCTGGAGACCGAGCTGCCCGAGGGCGGCCTGCTGGCCCTCTACACCGACGGCCTGATCGGGTCCCGCAGCGGTGAGGACGACGGCGCCCGCGTCGACATCGACGTCGGCATCACCCGCCTGTGCCAGACCCTCGCCACCCCCGCCACGACCTCCCTGGACGCGCTGTGCGACCGGGTCCTCGGCTCCGTACTGCCCGAGCGGCCCACCGACGACGTGGCCCTGCTCCTCGCCCGCCCCCGCCCCCTCGACCCCGGCCGGGTCGCCACCTGGGACGTGGCCGCCGATCCCTCGGCCGTCGCCGAGGCCCGCAAGAACGCGCTCGGCCGACTGGACGCCTGGGGCCTGAACGACGCGGCCTTCGTCACCGAGCTGGTCGTCAGCGAACTGGTCACCAACGCCATCCGGCACGCCGAGCCCCCCGTCCGGCTGCGGCTCATCCACGACGAGAGCCTGATCTGCGAGGTCTCGGACGCCAGCAGCACGGCACCCCACATGCGCCGCGCCCGCAGCTTCGACGAAGGCGGCCGGGGTCTGCTCCTGGTCGCCCAGCTCACCCAGCGCTGGGGCACCCGCCCCACGCCGACGGGCAAGACGATCTGGACGGAACAGACCCTCGGATGACGTGCGCGGCCGTCCTACCGCCCGCCCTGCTTGGGGCCGCCGAGGGCGTCGGCGGCGTGCCGGGGGCCGGGGGCGGACGAGAACTGGCCGACGAGTTCACGGAAACAGACCAGCGCGGTGATCGGTGGAATTCCGACGATCACCATGGCCAGCAGGGAGGAACTGGGTGACTGGCCGATGCACAATGCCACCGCCGTGGCGGACGAGAGCAGCATCACCGCCCAGGACCGCCGGGCGGTGCGCTGTTGCACTGCCGCCCGGACAATGGACAAACCTGCCAGGAGCCACGGCCCGTACACGGTCAGCGGCCACCAGCGCGCGAGATGCTCCGACACCACCAGCAGCGCGATGTCGCGCAGTTGAATGTATGAATAGGAGACGGACCAATAAAGCATGGTCAGTGCGCACACGGCGATAGTCGTAATTAAGAACGCGACGGGGACGATCCTCGGGTTCTTGGCGAAGAAGTTGGCCCCCGGGCGGGGTCGACGCCGGCTGACCGGGCGGCGCGGGAGGTCATGGATCTCCGACAGGGTCGGTTCGGGAGCCAGCCCGTGCGCCGCATAGGCCATCTGGATCAGCTCGGCGTCCGGGTCCCATACGTCCGAAGCGGCCCGCGGGCCGGGGAGCCAGATGGGCTGGGTGTCGATCTGCTGAACCCCGTCAGGGTTTTGATCCACCGAATCATAATCGGTTCTCATTCTGAATCCTGCTCCATGAGGGATCCGCTTTTCCGACCGGCGCGAGGGAGGCCGAGCCTGATTTTGGGCATTCGGGAGAATAGCGATCCGCGGTGATTTCCGCGAGGAGCGAACCACGTGGATGGCCGTTGAAACGGTGAAGTCACGGCCGGCTCCGAACGAGTGGACTCGCTGGCGCGTGTTCGGGGCAGAAGCCTTTGCCCATGGCTCGGACGGTGACGCTCGCGCCTTCGAGACCCTGCTCCGGAAAAGGCGCCCGACATGCGACGCACCCCCTCCCGGCGTCCGCTCGCCGCCGCGCTGCTGGTGGCGTCCGTACTGGCCCCGATGGCGATGGCACCCGCGACGACCGTGCACGCGGCGGCCGACCGGTATGACGAAGGCCGGTACGACAAAGGCCGATACGACAAGGACCGGTACGACAAGAACGACTGTCCGCGCGGCGGTCTCGGCCCCGAACTGACCGCCCGTCTGGACGAAGCCGTCGCGGGCGTCCGCCGGGAGGCCGGCGTCCCCGGCGTCACCGTCGGCCTGTGGCTCCCGGGCCAGGGGTGCTACGTCCGGTCCACCGGCGTCGCCGACACCGTCACCGGCCGACCATGACCAGCGACCTGTTCACGCGGATCGGCAGCGAGACGAAGACCTTCACGGCCACCGCGCTGCTCCAGCTCGTCGACGACCGCCGGGTCCGCC
Source organism: Streptomyces gottesmaniae (assembly GCF_031845845.1). Lineage (NCBI taxonomy): Bacteria > Bacillati > Actinomycetota > Actinomycetes > Kitasatosporales > Streptomycetaceae > Streptomyces > Streptomyces gottesmaniae. The sequence goes on along the minus strand of NZ_JAVRFJ010000054.1, from coordinate 47,456 downwards.
TGGACGACCCGATCTCCCGCTACGTCCGGGGCGTGCCGGACGGCCACCGGATCACGTTGCGTCATCTCGCGCAGATGCGCAGCGGCCTCTTCCCGTACAGCGCCGCCCCGGACTTCGTCCAGGCCCTGTTGAGCTACCCGAGCCGCTCGTTCACGCCGCGTGAGCTGCTCGCCTACGCCTTCCGGAACCCGAACACCTTCGCGCCGGGTGAAGAGTTCCAGTACTCCAACACCAACTTCGTCCTGCTCGGCCTGGTGGTCGAGCAGGTCAGCGGCAAGCGCTTCGCCGACTACCTCCACCAGCGGGTGCTCCGTCCGGCGGGGCTGCGCCGCACACGCTGTTCCCCGAGGGCCGCGAGTTCCCCGAGCCGCACGCGCGCGGCTACACGGACCAGACGCTCAGCGGCGAGATCGAGGACGCCACGGACTGGAACCCCAGCTGGGCCTGGGCGGCCGGCGCGATGATCTCGGACCTGCGCGACCTGCGCCGCTGGGCCAGGGTCGTCGCCGCGGGCACCCTCCTCGGCCCGCGGACCCAGCGCGAACGGCTGAAGACGCTGCCGACCGGCTTCCCCGGCGCCGGCTACGGCCTCGGCGTCTTCGAGACCGGCGGCTGGATCGGCCACAACGGCTCCATCCCGGGCTACCAGAGCGTGACCGTCCACCTGTCGGCCCGGAAGGCCACCCTGGTGCTGCTGCTCAACACCGACGTGACCCACGAGGGCCAGGAGCCGTCCTCGCTGCTCGCCCGCGCGGTCACGGAGGTCGTCACCCCGGACAACGTCTACGACCGCCCGGCGCCTCCGCGCTGACCGATTTGCCATGAATATGTACGTATAAGCCGTGTCGGGTCGGCTACTCGCACAGCATGATGCGAACGCTGAAGCGGCACAGAGGACAGGGACGGCACGGTGGGCACCCCGGCTACGGCGGGCACACCGACCGGTTCGAGCGCGACGAGCAGGCCGAACGCGGCGAGGAGGCCGGGCGCGGCGAGTACGACGGACGTGGCGAGGAGGCCGGGCGGCCCGTGGAAGGCGAGACCGCGCGGGCGCCGGCGGCCGGGCCCGACGAGGAGGTGGAGCGGCGGGCCCCGGACAGCCCCACCGACCTGCCGAAACGCTCCTGGTGGGCGGTGCTGAAGGGCACCCTGAAGGAGTTCAAGAAGGACGAGCTGACCGACCGGGCGGCGGCGCTGACCTACTACGGGATCCTCGCCCTGTTCCCGGCACTGCTGGCGCTCGTCTCCCTGCTGGGGATCGTCGGGCGCTCGGCGACGCAGCAGGTGCTGGACAACATCCAGCAGCTCGCCCCCGGCGCCGCGCGGGACGTCCTGACCAATGCCGTCCGGCAGATGCAGGGCAACGCCGGGCTCGGCTCGATCATGGCGATCGTGGGTCTGGTGCTCGCGGTGTGGTCGGCCTCCGGCTATGTCGCGGCGTTCATCAGGAGCGCGAACGCGGTGTACGACGTCCCCGAGGGCCGTCCGGTGTGGAAGGTGCTGCCCGTCCGGGTCGGTGTGACCGTGGTGCTGATGGTGATGGCCGTGATCAGCGCCCTGATCGTGGTGTTCACCGGCGCCCTGGCCAAGGAGGTCGGCACCACGCTCGGGGTCGGTGACACGGCGCTCACCGTGTGGTCGATCGCGAAGTGGCCCGTGCTGGTCCTGCTGGTCACGATCATGATCGCGGTCCTGTACTGGGCCACCCCGAACGCCAAGGTCCGCGGCTTCCGCTGGATCACCCCGGGCAGTCTGCTCGCCCTGCTGATCTGGATGGCCGCCTCGGCCGGCTTCGCCTTCTACGTGGCCAACTTCGGCTCGTACAACAGGACCTACGGCGCCATCGCGGGTGTGATCATCTTCCTGGTGTGGCTGTGGATCACCAATCTGGCGATCCTCCTCGGCCTGGAGTTCGACGCCGAACTGGCGCGTCAGCGCGCCCTGGCGGGCGGCCATCCGCCCCACGAGGAGCCGTACGTCGAACCGCGCGACACCCGCAAGTGGGACGAGGAGGACCGACGGCGGCTCGGTGACCCGGCGGCCGACGGTCGCTGACGGCCACCGACAGCCGGAGCGGGGACGTCGGCGAGACACGCCCTCGGACGGACCATCGGGCCGGTTTGCGTGTTCTTGGTCATATCTTGCGGAATATGACGAAATCGCATATTGGCAATCTGGCGTGCGTGGCGGCGGTCATCGGGATGGGGCTCGGGGCCGCCCCGCAGGCCGTCGCCCACCATCCGACCCATGTGGTCTTCCCCGGGGAGTCCATCCAGCAGGCGGTCGACGCGGCGGCGCCCGGGGACACCGTCCTCGTGGCCTCCGGCACCTACCGCGAGAGCGTCCGGGTGAGCACCCACGGCATCACCCTGCGGGGCATGGGCCCCCGCACCGTCGTCGAACCGGCCGTGAAGAAGGCCGCCGACGGGTGCGGCGACGCCGGCAACGGCATCTGCGTGATCGGGACGAAGAACCACAAGGTCGAGGACGTCACCGTCGCCAACCTGACCGTGACCGGCTTCACCGGGTCCGGAGTGTTCGCGCAGGACACCGACCGGCTGACCGTGCGGCACGTGACCGCCGTGAAGAACGGCGTGTGGGGCATCGCCCAGGAGCGCTCGGTCCGCGGTGTGTTCCGCAAGAACACCGCCCGGGACAACGGCGACGCCGGTCTGTTCCTCGCGAACACCGTCAAGGCCGAGCAGGGCGCCACGGACAGCGGCGGCACCGTCGTCGCCCACAACCGCCTGGAGGGCAACCGGATCGGCCTCACCGTCCGGCGTCTGCGCAACCTCACCGTCGCGGACAACCACATCACCGGCAACTGTGCGGGCGTCTTCGTCGTCGGCGACGAGAACATGCCGAGGGCCGGCGCGCTGACCGTGCGCGACAACCTCATCGACCGCAACAACAAGTCCTGCCCGAAGACCGCGCGCCTGGACGCCCTCCAGGGCACCGGCATCGTGCTGACCGGCGCCGAGGACACCCTGGTGACGCGCAACCGGATCACGGGGAACGCCGGTGCCTCTCCGCTGTCGGGCGGCATCGTCGTGTGGAAGAGCTTCGTGGGCACCACCAGCGAGCGGAACCGGATCACCGAGAACGTCCTGGAGAACAACGCCCCGGCGGACATCGTCAACACCGACACCGCCGGCAAGGGCAACACCTTCTCGGGCAACACCTGCGCGGCGTCCAAGCCCGCCGGACTGTGCTGACCGGCCGGGGCCGGCCATGAACTCGAAGAAGGAAGGCGTCGCATGACGACCGCTCAGACCAGGCCGGCGGGGGAGCCGGCACCCCCCGCCGGCACCACGCGGACCCAGGCCGTCCACCCGTCCGCGCAGGACACCCAGGCCGCCCCGCCGCCGCCCATGCGGTTCAGGGAGCTCGTGTTCGGGGCGGCGGTCGCCGCCGCCCTGCGCGCGGCGGCCCGGCTGGGGATCGCCGACGCCCTCGGCGACACCCCGCTGTCCGCGGAGGACCTCGCGGCCGCGGTGAAGGCCGAACCGAAGCCGCTGCGACGGCTGTTGCGGGCCCTGTCCTGCCACGGCGTCTTCACCGAACGGCCGGACGGGACGTTCGCGCACACCGACATGTCCCGGCTGCTGCGGGAGGACGACCCGCACAGCCTGCGCGCCATCGCCCTGTGGTGCACCGAACCATGGACCTGGGACTCCTGGCCGAAGCTGGACGAGGCGGTGCGCTCCGGCCACAACGTCGTCGAGGACCTGTACGGCAAGGAGTTCTTCGTCTACCTCAACGAGGACGCCCCGGAGTCGGCGGACGTCTTCAACCGGGCCATGACGACGTCCAGCACGCAGTCCGCGCGCGACGTCGCCGATTTCCTCGACCTGTCGGGGAGTTCGTCCGTCGCCGACATCGGCGGCGGGCAGGGCCACGTGGTGGCGAGCCTCCTGGAGAAGCACCCGGCGCTGCGGGGCACCCTGCTCGACCTGCCGCGCGTGGTGGAGAACGCCGACCCCCGGCTGCGTCCGGGCGGCGCCCTCGCCGACCGCACCCGGATCGTCCCCGGCGACTGCCGTGAGGCCGTCCCGGTCCGGGCCGACGTGTACGTCATCAAGAACATCCTGGAGTGGGACGACGACAGCACCGCCCGGCTGCTGCGCAACGTCATCGGGGCGGGCGGCCCCGGCACCCGGGTCGTCGTCATCGAGAACCTCGTCGACGACTCGCCGTCGATGCGGTTCAGCACCGCCATGGACCTGCTGCTGCTCCTCAACGTCGGCGGGGCCAAGCACACCACCGAGAGCATGACGTCCCGGTTGACGGCCGCGGGGCTGGTCATCGACGACGTACGGCCGGTCAACGCCTATCTGCACGCGTTCGACTGCCACGTGCCCCGGTGACACCACGCAGGCCGCCGGGCACGCGCGACGCGCGTGCCCGGCGGCCTGTCGGTGCGTTCAGGAGCGGCCCTCCCGCTCCCAGCGGTAGAAGCACGTCGCCATCGCGTCCTTCGGCGAACGCCAGGTCGCCGGGTCGTACGCGGTGACGTACGCCGACAGCTGTTCGCTGATGGCCCGGAACTCGGGGTGTCCGGCCATCTTGGTGATGGCGGGGGTGGGGTCCCGCTCGGACTCGACGAGGTGCATGTACACGTCGTCGAACTGGAAGAGGCTGCGCCGGGAGACCCCGATGAGGTGCGGCAGCTCCCCCCGGTCGGACTCCTCGAAGATCTTGGCGATGTCCGGGGCGGAGCCCGGGGCCATCCGGGCGACGATCAGGGACTGGTGCATGGGGTGTTCTCCGTCCGGCTCGGTCGGTCGGCGCTCGATCGCTCGGCGCTCAGTCGGTCAGGCCCGGCGCGGCGCCCTGTTCGGCGGCGGCCTTCTCGATGCGGTCCCGGATCAGGGCCATCTGGACCTTGGAGTTGCGGTTGATGTTCTCGGTCATCCAGTCGTCGTCGACGGGCGCGTCCGGCTTCATCGCGAAGTCCTGCGTCCACGCCATCCGGGTGCCGCCCGGGACCTTCTCGTACTCCCACAGGATGTTCATGTAGGCGAAGGGGCCCGTCTCGACGCGGCGGGCCTCCACGGTGAGCGTCTCGCGGTCCGTCTCCCGCTCCGAGACCCAGCTCCAGACCTTGCCGTTCTCGTCGGGGTGCATGGTCAGCCGGAACGTCACCCGGTCCCCCTCCTCGGAGAGGATCTCGGCGCTGGCGTACTCGCTGAACAGCCGGGGCCAGTTCGCGACGTCGTTGGTCATGTCCCAGACCAGGTCGACGGGCGCGGCGATGGTGATCTCGTTGTGCGTGTGTCCGGCCATGTCAGGCTCCTGCCATCAGCGCGCTGTTGACCTGGTCGAGGAACTGCCTCGGGCTCTTGGCCTTCTCCGCGTCCGGCGGCATCGGCGTGCCGTACCGGTTCTCCAGCTCGCCCACGATGCCGAGGAGGCCGAGCGAGTCGATGCCGAGGGCGTCGAAGCCGGACTCGTAGCGCTGCTGGAGCTCCTCCGGGGTGACGGTGACCCCGGCGGCCTTCTTCATCAGCTCGGACAGTTCTTCCACGGTGATGCGGTCACTCATGCGGTTCTCCTTGGTGCAGAGGTGGTGCGTCGGTGCGAGGTGGTGCGTCGGGAGGGACGGGGGACGGTCAGGAGGTGTCGCCGGGGCCGAGCCGCAGCACCAGCGCCGAGTTCGACCCCATGAGCCCCCGGCTGAGGACCAGCGCCGTGCGGGGCTCGGCGGCGCGGGCGCGGGCGGTGACGAGGTCGAGGTCGTGGCAGACGTCGTGGACGTTGGGGGTGGGCGGGATGACGCCGTGCTCCATCGCGAGCACCGCCGCGGCCACGTCCAGGACGGCCGCCGCGCCGTTGCCCCGGCCCACGGCGGTCTTCGGCGCCGTGACGGGGACTCTGCCGCCGTGCGCGCCGAGGGCGTCCGTGATGGCCAGCGCCTCGGCACGGTCCGCCGCCGGGGTGCCGAGGGCGTCGGCGAAGACCACGTCGATCTCCTCGGGGGCGCAGCCGGCCTCCTCCAGGGCGCCCCGGATCGCCTCGGCCAGGCCCGCCCGGGACTCCTCCCAGCGGGAGGCGCCGGTGAACGTCGCCGTGTGGCCCGCCAGGTACGCCCGTACGGGGGCGCCGCGTTCCCGGGCGGTGTCCTCGGCCTCCACCACGAGCATGGCGCCGCCCTCGGCGGGCACGAATCCGCAGGCCGCCGCGGTGAAGGGACGGTAGGCACGGTCCGGGTCGGCCACGGTGCTCAGCTCCGGGTAGCCGAGCTGGCAGACCATCGAGTAGGGGGCGAGCGGCGCCTCGGTCGCGCCGGTCACCATCACGTCGGTGCCGCGCCGCACGGCCCACGCCGCGTGCGCCACGGCGTCGAGGCCGCCGGCCTCGTCGGAGGCGATCACCCCGCAGGGGCCCTTGAAGCCCCGGCGGATGGAGATCTGACCGGTGCTCGCGGCGTAGAACCAGGCGATGGACTGGTACGGGCCGACGAAGCGGCTGCCCTTGGACCACAGCTGTTGCAGTTCCCGCTGCCCGAACTCGCCGCCGCCGGAGCCGGCCGCGGTGACCACGCCCACCGAGAACGGGGCCGCGTCCGTCGCGGGCCGGTCGAGGCGGGCGTCGTCGAGCGCCTGGTCGGCGGCGGCCATCGCGAAGTGCGTGAACCGGTCGGTCTGGACGAGGTAGCGCTCCTCGACCGCCGAGGGCGGGTCGAAGTTCCGGACCTCGCCGGCCACCTTGAGCGGCAGGTGCTCGCAGCCCTCGCGGGTGACCCGGTCCAGGACGCTGATGCCCTCCCGGGTCGACTTCCAGAACGTCTCGGTGCTCGTTCCGTTGGGCGCGACCACGCCGATTCCGGTGACGGCCGCGCGCCGAGGACGCCGCTTGCTCATCGTGTCTTCTCCCTCGGCAGACTCATGACCACCGCGGACTGGAAGCCGCCGAACCCGCTGCCCACGGAGAGCACATGGGTCAGCTTCCGCTCGCGGGCGACGCGCGGGACGTAGTCCAGGTCGCACTCGGGGTCCGGGGTCTCGTAGTTCGCGGTGGGCGGGACGACCTGGTGGGCCAGGGCCAGTGCGCAGGCGACGACCTCGATGGCGCCGATCGCGCCCAGCGAGTGGCCCACCATGGACTTGATGGAGCTCATGGGCGTGTCGTAGGCGTGCGCGCCGAGCGTGCGTTTGACGGCGGCCGTCTCGTGCCGGTCGTTCTGCTTGGTGCCCGAGCCGTGCGCGTTGACGTAGTCGACGGCCGTGCGGTCGATCCGGGCGTGGTCGAGGGCGTCCTCGATGGCCCGCGCCATCTCCAGGCCCTCCGTGGTGAGACCGGTCATGTGGTAGGCGTTGCCGAAGGTGGCGTAGCCCCCGATCTCGCAGTACACGTGCGCGCCCCGGGCCCGGGCGTGTTCCAGCTCCTCCAGGACGAGTACGGCTCCACCCTCGCCCATGACGAACCCGTTGCGGTCGGCGTCGAAGGGGCGGGAGGCGTGGGCCGGGTCGTCGTTGTTGGGGGAGGTGGCCTTGATCGCGTCGAAGCAGGCCATGGTGATCGGGGAGATCGGCGAGTCCGACGCTCCGGCTATGCAGATGTCGGCCCGGCCCTCCTCGATGGTGTGGAAGGCGTACCCGACGGCGTCGAGACCCGAGGTGCAGCCCGTGGAGACGGTCTGCACCGGCCCGCGCGCCTCGAAGCGTTCCGCGACGGTGGAGGCGAGGGTGCTGGGCGCGAACGCCCGGTGCAGATGCGGACCGGCCTCCCGGTGGTCCACGTCCCAGCGCCGGCCGCTGTGGCTGACCAGCACGTAGTCGTGCTCCAGACGGGTGGTGCCGCCGACCGCGGTGCCCAGGGACACCCCGACGCGCCAGGGGTTCTCCGTGGCGAGGTCGAGGCCGGAGTCCGCGATCGCCTCCTCGCCGGCGACCAGGGCGAACTGGATGTACCGGTCGCAGCGGGCGATCTGGTCCGCGTCCAGTCCGTGGGCCGCCGGGTCGAAGTCGCACTCGGCGGCGATCCGCGAACGCAGCCCGGACGGGTCGAAGAAGGTGATGCCGCGCGTCGCCGTACGGCCGCCCGCCAGGAGGTCCCAGAACGCCGGGACGCCGATGCCGCCGGGGGCGACGATGCCTATGCCGGTGACCGCCACGCGCCTGGTCATGAGCGGACCTGGGAGCGCTCGGCCCGTGCGGCGTGCGCCGCCTCCACCGGGATCGGCACGCCGTTCGCGTCCTCGGTGTCGACGTGCCCGAGCGGCGGGCTCGGGGCCAGCGGGCCGAGGTGGAAGACCATGCGGGCCTCCACGTTGCCGACGTTGCGGAAGCGGTGGCGCATGTGGGCGGGGATCAACAGCCCCTGCTCGGGCCGGAGTTCGTGGGCCTCGCCGTCGAGGTCCACCTCCAGCTGTCCGCAGATGACGTAGATGAACTCCTCGGAGTAAGGGTGGTAGTGCTCGGCGATGCGGTCGCCGGGCGCCACGATGGCCACGCCCATGAAACCGCTGGTGGAGCCGACGGTGGTGGGGGTGAGCATGGCGCGCAGATCACCGCCGCGCCGGGTGTTGGGCTCGACCTCGCTGACATCCACCACTCTGGGATGGCGATTGATCACGACGTTCCTCCGAACGTGAGCTGCGTCGGACAGGGGCTGTATCGGCAAGGAGCAGTGCGACAGGGCGCAGTGCGGCAAGGGGGATCAGGCGTCGGGTGCCCGGCGGTCGGTGACGAGGTCCATGCGGGCGACCGTGAGCAGCCGGGCGGGGGCGGCGTCCCGCGGCGAGCCGTCCGTGCCGAGGGCGTCGCCGTCCAGGAGCGCCGTCAGTTCGGCCGCGCGGGCGCGGTCGGTGAGCCCGAGCACGGGGCCCGGGTCGGCGTCGAGACCGCCGCGTACGTCGACCAGCCGCACCACGATGTCGTCGCGCTGGAAGATCGTGCTGCGCAGCACCGGGCCCTGCGGGTCGTCCGCCGCCTCGTCCTGCCGGGCGAGCAACTCGGCCAGCCGCAGCCCGCAGCCCTCCCGGGCCGGGTAGTACAGCGCGTGCCGTACGGCGTCCGGGCTCTCCTGGCCGGCCGTCACATGGTGGACGGCGGGCAGCGCCGCACGGGTGAAGAAGACCCGGGCCGAGTCGGGGTCGTCGAGGTCCCGGTCCTGCTCCAGATAGGGGTTGAGGGCCTCCTCGACCGCCCGTACCTCGGGCTGCCGGGCGACGTGCCGCAGCGCGGCCAGCAGGTCGCCCCGCACCTCGACGGCGCGGACCACCCGGTTGCCGTGCATGAACAGGGAGGTCCGGCACAGCCGGGTGGTGTCGTCGACCCGGGGCTCCGGGGCGGCGTAGTCGGCGAGGATCCTGGCGACCTTCTCCTCGCTGCCCGGCTTGACGGTGAAGGTGAGCGCGTGCCGGATCAGGCCGTCGCCGATGCGGGGCGAGGTCTGCAGGCGGCGCTCGCCCGCCTCGGCCTCCACCGCCGGGCCGCCGGTCTCGCGGACGATGTGGAAGCGCAGCGAGCGGGTGTCGCGCACGCAGTCGTGCAGCGGCCGCACCATCTGCACGTGTTCCTCGCTGTTCACCCAGGTGAGGAAGGGCGGGGCGCTCTCCCACTCGCTGGTGATGAGCCATTGGGAGGGGTTCTCGATGGACTGGCACAGCTGGTCGCTGACGTGCCCGGGGACGGACGCGACCTGGTTGCACAGCTGCTCGTACGCCTCAAGGAACTGCTGCTGGGCACCGTCGTAGACGTCCACGAGGAGGACGACACGGAGCCGGGAGCCGTCGAAGACGGACTGCGAGACACGCTGCGACACCTGTCGCTTCAGTGACTCGGAAACACGTTCGGACGTGGTGGTCATCCTGCGCACATCTCCTCGGTGGGGGGCAGAGAAGGACGAACGTCGGCCGGATCGGCGTGACGTCGGCGTGCCTCGATCCTGAGCCCGGCCCTGCGGGCGCGCGACTCGTATGCACTGCGCGGGTGACCGGTGCCCCGGGCGGGTGACCGGCCGGGCCGCCGTGCGGCGCGGCCGGTCACGGCGGCTATCGCGCCGGCCACGGGTCAGGCCACGCCCGCGGCGGACTTCTTGCGGCGCGCCGCGTACAGGCCGGTCCCGGCGACGGCCAGGACGGCCAGCCCGCCCGCGGTCACGGCCGGAGCGGCGAGACCGCCACCGCCGGTGTGCATCCCACCGCTGGGCTTCTCGTGCTTGCCGCTCCAGGACCCCTCGTCCTGGCCACCGCTGCGGGAGCCGTCCTCCTGCTTGCCGCTCCAGGAACCGCCGTCCTGCTTCCCGCTCCAGGACCCCTCGTCCTGCCCGGCGTTCCCGGAGGCCGCCTTGTCCTGCCCCTTGTCGTGCTCCCCGCTGTAGGAGGAGTCCGTGCCGTCCCAGCCCCCGGAGGCGTACGCGACGGGCGCGCCGAGCGCGAGGAGGGCCGAGGCCGCCGCGGTGGCCATGAGCATACGAACAGAGCGCATCTGACGATCCTTCCGCCGACGGGGCGGGCAGCCGACACCTCGTCAGCTGTGGTGACCCGCCCCCGACGTGATCCACCGTCAGACAGTCGCCGCGACCCCACCACTCAAGACGATCACTCGGGTGAACCCGCCCGTCCGTCGGGCGAGTTCACGGGGGAGGGGCTCAGGCCTTCGCCAGCAGCGTGGTCAGGACCTCCCGCAGCGCCGCCTCGGTGTCCGGGACCGGACCGGGCGCCCGCCAGGCCACGAATCCGTCGGGCCGGACGAGGACGGCGCCGCCGGGGGCCGTCCCGTGGACCGCCGCCCAGTCCGCGTCACCCGCGGGCGTCAGGTCGGCCGCGGGGCCGTCGCCGACCCGGTACGAGGTCAGGGGGACGGACATCTCCTCGGCCAGCCGGAGGGCGGCCTCGTGCCAGCCCCCTTCGTCGGTGCCGGCGGCGGCCTCGGCACCGGTGCCGCTGAGCAGGACGAGCGAGCGCTCGTAGAGGTCCAGCGTGGAGATGTGTTCACCCCGGTGCCGTACCGCCATGTGGGGCGCCCTGGTGCCCGGTGCGCCGGACAGGTCGAGGCGTTCCGGGACGACCGGGGACGCGGGGTCGGTGCCGAGGACGGCGCCCTGCGGATAGCGGTAGCCGAGGGCCACGTTGAGGATGCCGCGCTGCGGGCCGCCGCCACCGCCGACGCCGGGGGCCGGTGCGAAGCCGGGGTGGCTGTGCTCCACGGACCGGGCGGCGGCACGGGCGCTGGTCGCCTCCGCCACCGGGCGGCGCTCGGCGTCGTAGGTGTCCAGCAGGCCCTCCCCGGCCCAGCCGCCGAGCACCGCCGCCAGCTTCCAGGCGAGGTTGTGGGCGTCCTGGATACCGGTGTTGGAGCCGAAGGCACCGGTGGGGGACATCTCGTGGGCCGAGTCGCCGGCCAGGAAGACCCGTCCCGATCGGTAGCCGCGGGCGACGCGCTGGGCGGCGTGCCAGGGGGCCTTGCCGGTGATCTCGACGTCGAGATCCGGCACCCCGATCGCGCGGCGGATGTGCTCGACGCACCGCTCCTCGGTGAACTCCTCCAGGGATTCGCCGTGTTCGGGGTGCCAGGGCAGGTGGAAGACCCAGTTCTCCCGGTTGTCCACGGGCAGCAGCGCCCCGTCGGCCTCGGGGTGCGTCAGGTAGCAGACGATGAAGAGACGGTCGCCGACGACCTCGGCGAGGCCGCGGGAGCGGAAGGTGACACTGACGTTGTGGAACAGGTCGCCGGGGCCGCTGTGGCCGATGCCGAGCTGCTCGCGGATCGGGCTGCGGGGGCCGTCGGCGGCGACGAGGTAGTCGGCCCGGACGGTGGTGTGCTCGCCGGTCTCGCGGCTCTTGACGATCGCCGTGACACCGGAGGAGTCGCTGTCGAACGACAGCAGTTCGGTGTTGTAGCGCAGGTCGCCGCCGAGCCGCTGGGCGTGCTCGAACAGCACCGGCTCCAGGTCGTTCTGGCTGCACAGGCACCAGGAACTGGGGCTGAAGCGGGCGAGTCCGCCGCCCGCGTCGATCTCCTTGAAGAGCCATTCGCCCGCGTCGCCGACGAGGGTGGGCGTCTGGAGGATGCCGTGGTTGCCGGAGAGGGTGGCGGCGGCCCGGCGGATGCCCTGCTCGACACCGGCCGTCCGGAACAGCTCCATCGTGCGGACGTTGTTGCCCCGGCCGCGCGGATGGATGGAGGTGCCGGCGTGCCGCTCCACCAGGGTGTGCGGCACCCCCAGGCGGCCCAGGAACACCGAGGTCGACAGGCCGACGAGGGAACCCCCGACGACGAGGACCGGAACGTGGTGGGTGGGGTTGCCGGTGGCGTCGGTCCGATCGGACCTGTGCCGCGTCTTCGGGCTCTGCTTCATCGCGTTCATCGCTCAACTCCAGCGCTCGTGTCCGCCGACTCGGCCGGGTGGGGCCGGGGGCTTCATCCATGCCCCGCACCGGGAGAACGGGACCGGGCTTCACCCGCTTAGGGGGCGCTCGGCGGCGGTGCGGTGGGCCCCCGGTCGCTCATGTACTCGGGTGCGGCTGAGTACTTGCGCTCTGCCGGGCGCGGGGCCGCGCCGGGAGGCTGGGCACATGAGCCAACGACTCCAGCACCTGCGCGAGCGCCCGTCCCAGCTGCTGCCGACCCTCGTGACGGCTGTGTCCGCCCTGACCCTCTGGGCGCTCTGGCTGGGCTGGGACCAGCGGCGGGATCTGCGTCCTGACGGTTCGTCGACCGGCCCGTACGAGGCGTGGCAGGTGCTCGGTCTGGTGCTGACCCTGCTGGTGCCGGTGTACTGGGCGGCGTCCCGGCGGCACATCGCGGGCGCGGTGGCCGGCACCACGGCCGGTCTGACCGTGGCCTCCTTCCACGACTGGTCCGACGACGCCAGCGGCCTCTACGGCATCGGCGTCACGATGGTGATGCTGGGGACGATCGCCGTGACCACCGGGGTGTCCTTCCTGATCGCGGCCATCGGCTCGCGGCCTCGGCCTACGGGGCCCGTGAGGTCGTAGGCGACGGGGGCGGCACAGACTTCCTGGCGTCCTGGCGTCCTAGGCGTCCAAGGCGTCGTAGGCCTCGGGGTCGAACCGTGCCAGGCGTCGGCGCATCCGGCCCGTGGACCAGGGCCAGCTGAAGCTGTTCACGCCGTTGACGTCGAGGTAGTAGCTGGAGCAGCCGCCCGCGTTGTAGACGGTGGACGGCAGGGCCTGGCGGACCTCGGCGCCGAACGCGGCCTGCACCTCGGGGCGTACGTCCATGCTGGTCCAGCCCGCCGCGCGGAAGTGCCGTACCGCGCCCGCCACATACGCCAGTTGGGCTTCGAGGACCGCGTACGCGGAGGAGTGCCCGGTGCCGAGGTGCGGTCCGAGGAGGACGAACGCGTTGGGGAAGCCGCTGACGGTGGTGCCGAGATAGGCGTCCGGGCTGCCCTTCCAGTGGTCGTCGAGGCTGGCGCCGTCGGCGTCGAACACCCGTCGGCCGATGGGCATGTCGAGAATGTGGAAGCCGGTGCCCAGGACGATCGTGTCGACGTCCGCGCGGCTGCCGTCGGCGCCGAGGACGCGGCGGCCCTCGACGGCCTTCACCGCCGTCGCGTGCACGGTGACGTTGGGCCTGGTCAGGGCCGGATAGTAGGTGTTGGAGAGGAGGAGCCGCTTGCAGCCCAGGGTGTAGTCGGGGGTCAGCGCCCGCCGCAGGTGGGGGTCCTTGACGGTGGCCCGGAGGTGCAGCGTGCCCACCTTCTGCACCGCGCGCAGGAGAGCCGGGTGGCGGAAGCCGATGCCGAGGGCCTCCAGCGCCGCGTACTCCGCCCCGCGCAGCGCCCGTTGGGCCCCGGGGACGCTGCGCAGGAACCGGCGTTCGGCCCGTGGCACCGCGTGGTCGGGCTTGGGCAGCACCCACTGGGCGGTGCGCTGGAACAGGTGCAGCCGGCCGACGCGCGGCTGGATCGCCGGCACGAACTGCACGGCCGAGGCGCCGCTGCCGACGACGGCCACGCGGGCGCCGGTGAGGTCGACGTCGTGGCGCCAGCGTGAGGAGTGGAAGACCTCGCCGGGGAAGTCGGCGAGGCCGGGTATCTCGGGGAGCAGCGGTTCGTGCCAGGGCCCGGCCGCCGAGATCAGGAAGCGGGCCGTATAGGTGTCGCGGCCGGTCTCGACGTGCCAGCGGGCCTCACCGGGGTGCCACTGCGCCCGGGTGACCTCGGTGCCGTAGCGGATCAGTGGTGTGATGCCGTACGCGGCGGCGGTGTCGCGGAGGTAGGAGCGGATCTCGGGCTGCCCGGCGAAGGCCCGGGTCCACTCCGGGTTGGGGGCGAAGGAGTACGAGTAGAGGGCGGAGGGCACGTCGCAGGCGCAGCCCGGGTAGGTGTTGTCCCGCCAGGTGCCGCCCAGGTCGTCCGCCTTCTCGAGAAGGACCAGGTCCCGCACTCCCGCCTCGCGCAGCTTGACGGCCGCGCCGATGCCGGAGAGGCCGCTGCCGATGATCAGCGCCTCTACGTGGCGGGTCTCCCGGACCACTGCCCCGGCCGGGCGGTCGGCGGTCGCGGCTGACCCGGGGGTCTCGGCGGTCCCGGAGGTCCCGAGCGGTTCGGCGATCTCGTGACGCTCGCAGTTCTCGCGGTTCTCGCCGTTCTCGCCGCTCTCGGGGTTCTCGCCGTTCTCGCGGTTCTCAGGGTTCTCGGGGTTCTCGGAGTGCGGCATCTCAGGCTCCTGTCGTCCGGGCGTCGACGGTGGGGGCGGCGGCGCGGGCGGCTTCGCCGAGGGCCTCGCGGACGTGGGCGCGTGTGGTGCGCAGGGCGGTCTCCAGGACCGTCAGGCGGCGTCGGGGGTCCATGAAGTTGCCGCCCATCACCTCCAGGTCGGCTGCGTCGGGCTCGATCCGGACGACCCGGGTGCCCGTCGCCCGCAGCGCGGCGCACTCCGCGTCGAGCGTGCGGGTCATCACCCGGCGCAGCAGCCCCTCCGCCCGGCCGAGCCCTCGGCGCCGGCCGGGGGAGCGGGAGCTCATCGGTGCGACGACGTACACCTCGTCGAGTCCGCTCGGGACGAGCAGGTCGGCGGAGGCGGTGGAGAGGATGCCGCCGTCGGCGTACCGCCGGCCCCCGACGCGCACGGGCGGGAACCAGCCCGGCACCGCCCAGGACGCCCGGAGCGCGTCCCGCAGGGCGGCCGGGCGGGTGTCGGGGTGCCCGAAGACCGTACGGCGGCCCGTGTCGAAGTCGGTCGCCACCAGCCAGGTCGCCGGGTGCCGGACCCACTGTCCGGCGGGTGCGAGGGAGTCGGCGAGGGCGGCCAGCCGGCGGTTGTCGCCGCGGCCCTGGGGCAGCAGGCCGGACAGCGCGGCCACGGCGGGGGCGGTGCCGCGCAGGGCGTGGCGGGCGAGCCGGGGGGATCCGAGGAAGGCCGCGGGCCGGGGCGGGATCGCCCGGGGCGGGGTGGCGAAGTGCCGGCGGACTTCGGGGTGGGCGTCAGGGCGGCCCAGCTGCGCGGCCAGCAGGTCCTCGACGCCGACGCCCGAGCCGAGCAGGGCCGCCACCTCGGCCCCGGCGGAGGTGCCCACGAGGACGTCGGCCTCGCGCGGATCCCAGTCGGTGGCCTGCCGCAGCGCGTGCAGGGCGGCGACCGTCCAGGCCGCGCCGAGCGTGCCGCCGCACCCCAGTACGAGTCCTCGGGAGGGTGCCGGAGGCGGCGTGTTCTCGCGAGCGCTGGGGCGCGGGCTCGGGGCGGTCATCGCGTTCACATCCAGTCCGAGGGCTCGGGTACTACCAGAATCCGGATACCGATCCAGATACCGATCAGATTCAGATACCGATGAGATCCGGATACTACTGGTATCCGAATTCCTTGGACAGCCTCCGGCAGGGATAAGATCCGGGGACTCCGAACCACCTGGAGAGGGAGCGAGACATGGCCCGCCTCAGCCGCGTCGAGAGTCAGGAACGGACGCGTGAGCGGCTGGTCGCCACCGCGCGGCAGCTGTTCCTCTCCCACGGCTACGCGGCCACCTCGCTCAGCGACGTGGCCGAGACGGCCGGCTACTCCAAGGGCGCCGTCTACTCCAACTTCCGCAGCAAGGACCATCTGTGCCTCGCGGCCCTCGACGACATCCGGGCCGAACAGCTGGCGCTGCTCACGGACGCCGTCATGGGCGAGGCCGGGATCGAGGACCGGCTGGCGGCCTTCGCCACCTGGGCCGAGGCGCACATCGGAGACGAGGCCTGGACCACGCTGGAGGTCGAGTTCCTCACCAGCGCACGGCACGACGACGAGCTGCGGCGGGAGATCATGACCCGCGTGGCCGTGATCCGCGGGGCCCTCTCCCAGCTGCTCGACGCGCTGGCCCTGGAGCTGGGCGTCCGTCCGGCGATGCCCGCCGACCGCGCCGCGATGGCCCTCCTCAGCCTGGGGATAGGGCTCGGCGTCCAGCGCGTCGCCGACCCGACCGTCCCCACGGCCGTCCTGACCGAGACCCTGCGGCTCGTGCTGCGGATGGGTGACCGGGCGGCGGAGTGAGTCAGGCCCGCCCCCGTGTCTCCGCCGCGCGGCGGGCGAGGGAGTCGAAGACCACGGCGACGAGCAGCACCCCACCGGTGATCATGAACTGGACGGCGGGCTGGACGCCCAGCAGGGCCATGCCCGAGGCGATCGACTGGATGATCAGCACCCCCAGCAGGGCGGACCAGGTCGAGCCCCGGCCGCCGAAGAGGCTGGTGCCGCCGATGACGGCGGCGGCGACGGCGTTGATCAGCAGCATTCCGGAGCCCGGGACCTGGGTCGCCGAGGTGAGCCGGGACGCGACGAACAGACCGCCCACCGCCGCCAGGGTCCCCGACACCACGAACACCGCGATCCGTACGTGCGCCACGTCGACGCCGGACCGCCGGGCCGCCTCCACGCCGCTGCCCAGCGCGAGGACCTGACGGCCGTAGACCGTGCGCCGGAGGAAGAGGTCCGAGGCGATGATGACGCAGAGGAAGATCAGCAGCGCCAGCGGCAGGCCCTCGAAGCGGTCCAGGACGTAGACGGTGGCGAACGAGGCCAGCGCGAGCAGAGCCGTCCGGACCCAGATCTCTCCCCTCGCCCGGTACGGCATCCCCGCCGCGCCACGTCGGCTGCGGTCGCGGTGGCAGAGGAGGAGGTACGCGAGCGGGCCGAGCGCCGCCAGGCCGTAGGTGACGGCGGCGGAGCCGAAGGAGCGGCTGGTCAGCTGGGCGACCATGCCGTCGTCGCTGAAGCTGATGGAACTCTCCGGCCCCAGGAGGTAGAGCATCAGGCCGTTCCAGGCCAGCAGGCCCGCCAGGGTGACGACGAACGCGGGCACGCCGATCTTGGTGAACACGAACCCGTGGAACGCCCCGGCCGCCGCGCCGCAGGCCACCGCGACGAGCACGGCGAACCCCTCCGGCATGCCGTGGTTCACGTTCAGCGCGGCGAACAGGGCGCCGGAGAGGCCGGCCAGCGAACCCACCGAGAGGTCGATCTCGCCGATCAGCAGCACGAAGACGACGCCGACGGCGACCAGACCGGTCCCCACGATCTCGACGCTGAGGACGGAGAGGTTGCGCGGGGAGAGGAAGTTCTCGTTGAGGCTCTGGAAGACGATCCAGGTCACGGCGAGGGCGAGGAGCGCCGGCACCGGGCCGAGCTCGCCCTCGTGCACCCTGCGGCGCACGGCGTGCGCGTACGACCGGGGGGACTCGGCGAGCCAGTGGTGTCCGTCGTCCCGGCGGTGCGTCCCGTTCTCCCGGCGGCGCGTCCCGTCGTCCCGCCCGGGCCGGCCCTCCCGCCCCGGTCTGCCGCCCTTGTGCCGGAGGCCGTCCTTCCGCCGGTGCCCGCCCTCCTTACCGCGCTGTTCCGGACCCGGCTCCTTCCCCGGTCCGCTCCCGCTCCCGGTCCTGTTCCCCGTCCCGTTCCCGTTGTCGTCCCCTCTCCCCCACCGTCTCCACCTCACGGCCATGTCTCCTCCGGGTCGGTCGTGCGGTGGCCCGCCGTGTTGTCCACCGCGCCGGTGACGGAGGAGATGATCTGTTCCTGGGAGGTCGTGCTGACGTCGAAGAGGCCGTTGTTGCGGCCGAGGCGCAGGACGGCGATCCGGTCGGCGACGGCCTTGATGTCCCCCATGTTGTGGCTGATGAGAAGCACTCCGGTGCCCCGGTCGCGCAGTTCCTCGATGAGGTCGAGGAGCTGGTTGGTCTGTTCGAGGCCCAGCGAGGCGGTCGGCTCGTCGAGGAGCAGCAGCCTGGGCGCGCTCACGAACGAGCGGGTGATCGCGACGACCTGCCGCTGCCCGCCGGACAGCGTGGCGAGCGGGACGCGTACGTCGGGGATGCGGATGGAGAGAGTGCGCAGCAGCTCACGGGTCCGGCGCTCCATCTCCACCTCGTCGAGGACGCCGAAGCGGTGGATCTCCCGGCCGAGGAAGAGGTTGCCGACGACGTCGAGGTGGCCGCACATCGCGAGGTCCTGGTACACGGCCGCGATCCCGAGGTCCTGGGCGTCCTGGGGGCGTTTGATCTGGACCGGCTCGCCCTCCCACTCGATGACGCCCTTGTCCGGGGGACCGACCCCCGAGATCACCTTGACCAGCGTGGACTTCCCGGCGGCGTTGTCCCCGACCAGGGCGACCACCTCACCGGCCCTGATCTCCAGTTCGACGTCCACCAGCGCGTGGACGGCGGCGAAACGCTTCGAGACGCCGCGCAACGCCAGCAGCGGCTGAACCACCGGGTCACCTCCTGATCGCGGGTGAGGGGGCTCATCAGCCTGGTGCGGCTCATCAGCCTGATGCGGCCCATCAGCCTGATGCGGCTCACGAGGCCGACGAGGCTCATGTGCCGAGCCCGGCCCGGTCGCACGCGGGCCGGAGCTTAGGGGTGCAGATCTGGTCGATCGTGTACATACCGTCCTTGACCACAGTGTCCTCGATGTTGTCGACCGTCACCGCGACCGACGGGAGGAGGACCGCCGGGATGTCCTCGTCGGTGGGGCTGTCGACGGTGCCGGTGGCGATGGAGTCGACCGACTCGCCGCGCCCCAGCGCGACGGCCATCTCGGCGGCGGCGTCGGCCGCCGGCTCGAACGGCTTGTAGATGGTCATGTGCTGGCTGCCCTGGACGATGCGCTGGATGGCCGCGAGGTCGGCGTCCTGGCCGGTGACCGGGGGCAACGGCCGCACCGCGCTGGCGTTGAGGGCGGAGACCACGGCGCCGGCGAGGCTGTCGTTGGCGGCCAGCACGCCGTCGATGTTCTCCGCGCCGAGGGCGGAGATGGCGCCGCTCATGTTGACGTAGCCGTTCTCCGGCCGCCAGCCGACGGTGTCGTACGACTTGCCGATCTTCACCTCGCCCTCCAGGACGGAGAGCGCTCCGCGCTTGTACCAGCCGGCGTTGGGGTCGGCGGTGGCGCCGTTCATCATGACGATCTGGCCGCCGTCCGCCTTGTCGCCCATGGCCTTCAGGAGCTCCTCGGCCTGGAGCCTGCCGACGACATCGCCGTCGAAGGTGACGTAACCGGAGATGGGGCCCTGGGCGAGCCGGTCGTAGGCGACGACGGGGATGTCGGCCCGCTCGGCGGCCTCGACCGACGAGCGCAGCACCTTGGGGTCGACGGCGGCGACGATCAGGACGTCGACACCTCTGGTGATCATGGCGTCGAGCTGTTGCCGCTGGACCGCCGGCTCGGCCGTGGCGGCGACGGTGGCCGCCGGGCAGTCGGGGCACAGCTCCTTCAGCCGCTTCTCGATCAGGGGCCGGTCGAACTGTCCGAAGCGGGAGGCTCCGCCGCCCGGGAGCAGCACGCCGACGCTGAGGCTGTCGCCTCCGCTCCCGCTGTCCCCGCCCCCGCCACACGCCCCGGTCAGGACCAGGCCGACGGCGACCACGACCGCCGCGCCCGCCCGGCTGAGGGACCTACGTTTCACGGCCGTAAGGCCGACGCCGAGACCCATGTTCGGTTCCTTAGGGAGATTTGACCGATCTTATCCGTTTTGGGGCGTCTTTTCTCCAGCGTAGCGGTGCCCTTCCGGAGGATGAGCCGATGCGGCCCCCTGGCGGTCCCCTCTGTCTGGATCGGACATGTCCGGGCGCACTCCGGCTTCGCGGCGCTACTCTGAGTGCAGGAAATCCGTAATCACCCCCAAAGCTCCAGCGTGGAGGCAGAGTTGAGCGAATCCCACGGCGAGCTCGTCACCGCGGAAGGGGAGGAGGCCGGACAGCTGTCGTTCTGGGTACTGGGCGACGAGGACGACGACGGCGGCACAATGGGTCTCTTCGGACGGGACAGCGAGGCCGTGCTCCGCCAGGTCCCCCTCGGCCCGCTGCGCAAGAACCTCGCCGAGACCGTGGCGGCGCTCCAACAGGTCTTCGCCGATGTGGCGGCTCAGAGTGGAACCCTGCCTCTGAAGGAGGCGCAACTGCAGTTCCAGGTGACCGCGAGCGGCGGAGTCCAGCTCATCGGTACGACTCAGATGCAGGGGACGCGGGGTCTCGTCCTGGTGTTCAGGCAGTAGCCGCGCCGTACGCGGATGGGGAACAGACGGGCGCTCCTGATCGGGGCGAGTGACTACGAGGCACCGGGGATCGCCTCCCTGCCCTTCGTCCTGGCCGACATGACCGCGCTGGGGGAGGCGCTCGAGCGTCGTGGGTTCGAGGTGACCATCCCGACGGCTAAGCGGCAGGTCGGGGTCAACTTCGTCAACGTGGAGATGGGGCGGTTCCTCAAGAAGGCCCGCTCCGGCGACACCCTGCTCGCCTGTCTGAGCGGTCATGGCGTCCACGCCGAGGGGCAGGACTACTTCGTTCCCGAGGACGCCCACCCCGAGATCGAGCCGTTCGAGGAGGGGTGCGTCGCCATCGACTGGAAGCGCGACGTGGAACGGTCCCTCGCCGAGCACATCGTGATCCTCGTCGACGCCTGCCGCGAGGGCATCGAACGGGACTCCAAGAGCCTGAACGCGATCAACGGCTGGAGCCGCCGCCGTGCCGACCGGGAGCTGCGCCGGAAGCTGGCCTACGTCTATGCCTGTTCCGCCGGCCAGGTGGCCCGCTTCATCACTCCGGCCGACCGCATCCAGGACGGCCTCGACTGCGGTATTCGCGAGGGTGAGTCCTTCAGCATCTTCTCCCGAGCCTTGCGGGATGTGTTTCTGAGCCATCCCGGCGCACTGCATCTGGCGGATCTCCGAGACCACGTTCAGGACCGGGTCGAGGAACTCCACCGGGCCTACGGCAAGGTGAACGCCCTGCAGCAGATGCGGGTGGTGATGAACGCGAGCGGCGAACCCGCGGACTTCCCGATCGCGCCTCCGATCGAGCCGACCGAGGAGACGGACGGCGTGCTCACCGCCCCAGTGCCGTCCGTGGACGAGGCCGCGCCCCCTGCTGCCGCGGGGTCCGGCGTGATGTCGACCCTCACCGATGCCTATGCGGGGACCCGGTCGGAGACCGAGCCCACGCTGCGGCTCGCCCGGGCGCTGTACCGCTTCCAGGCACATGGAGACATGGGGCCCCTGCTCGACTTCGCCGCCGACGGACCGGCGACGAACGTCGTCCAGCTCGTGGGCGTCGTACCGGAGCATGTGCGCGGGCGGATCTGGGAAACCTGCGTGCGACGGCGTCCGGCAGTCGCCCTCCACGAACTGCGGCGGGTGCTGCGGGCCGACGGGGACGCGGCGCTGGAACAGTCGCTGCTTGGCCGGGCATTGACGTCCCGTCCGCGAGAGGTGCTCCAGGCGCTCGACCCCGCTGAGGCGCGCGACATCCTGGACAGTACGGCGCGAATACGCCCGGCACCGGACGTGGTGGAGCTGTTGGAGGCCTTGCACCGTGACGGCATGGCGAGCGAGGCGGGACGGCTGTTGTACCGCGCGGCCCATCGCTCTTTCGATCAACTGCCCGCTCTGCTCGGCGCGTTGCGCGCGGCCGGGCTGATGCGAGCCGCGACGCACGTCCTCGTCCACCACGGCCGCCACTGCCCGGCCGCCGATCTGCCCGCGTTCGTGGACGCGGTGGGGAGCGATGGGCGCGTGGGGAGACGGGCGGATCTCGAGCAGGTGGTGCAAGCCGTCGCCCGCCGTCCGGCCCCTGATCTCGCGCCGTGCCTGCGGGCCTTGCGCGGGGCGGGGCGCGACCCGGTCGCCGCAGCGACCCTGTCCTCGGCCGCGAGCCAGTCCCCGGACGCGGTCGTCCGGCTGGCTCGTGACCTCCTCCGGGCCGGTGACGAGGAGGATGCGACAGGGCTGCTGTCCGCCGCGGCCGAGGGTATGTCCATGTCATGCTTCGCCGACCTCGTACGGCTGGAGTGCGAGGACTCCGCCATGTCCTCGTCGGCTGTCCGGTGGTGGAAGGGCACACGGGGCAGGTCCCTCACCCTCCACATGCCGTGGGACCATCTCGTGCGGGTCCGCTCCGGCCAGGAACTCGTCGAACTCGTCCGGGCGCTCTGCTCGCGGTGGCTCGACACCGAGGTGAGGTCGGTCCTCGCCCAGTTGCCGCGGCACCGTTCCCACGCCGAACTCCCTGCGCTCCTGGCGTCCCTGACGGGAAGCGGCCATGACAGGGAGTGCCGATACCTGCTGGAGACCGTCGCCCGGGAGCACTCTCCGGCCGAGGTGAGGGCGGTGTACACGGAACTGCGTGACGTCGGACAGTCGGCGTGGGCGCGGGACCTGGTGAGACTCGTGCTCGACCTCCGGCAGCCCGACTCCACGGCCGGTGTGTTCGACGCGCTGCGCGAGGCCGGGGCCGAGAGTGAGATCGCGGAGGCGGTGTCGGCGTCGTTCGCCGACCCCCGTCGGCCGGTGGAGGCGCTGCTGCGTTCGATGCTGGTGGTGGGCGCCGACGGCACGGCCCCGGGCTCCGCGTCGGCGATCCGGACCGTCTTCGTCCAACGCGATGTGGAGGATGTGGCCCGGCTTCTCACAGGGTTACCCGGGGACTACCAGGCTGGTGCGCTGGTCCCGTGGCGGGTGCTGGTGGACGAGCGTTCCGTCGTTGAACTGGCCCGGCTGATCCTGGCCATGCACGCCGCGGAAATCACGGGGCACTGGCGGGAAATGGCCGCGCTCGCCGGCGCGCGCCGATCGATCGCCGACCTCGGAGTGCTGATCACCACACTCCACGAAGGCGGAGCGGAGGACGCGGTGCCCGTGCTGCGGAACATGGTGGCCCGCTCACGAAACGCCGAGGACATCTCCGCGTTCGTCCGCTGGCTGCGAAGTGTCGCCCGCACGGAGGACGTCGCGTCCGTGTTCGCCCTCGTGGGAGAGCAGCGCAGGATCGACATGGTGGCGGCCCTGGTCAAGCAACTCGCGGACGAGGGCGAGACCGAAACCGCCCTGGCGCTGACGGACCTCGCCGCAGAGTGCCGCCCCTGGGACCAGACGGTCGGCCTGGCGGTCGCCCTCCTGGACGCGGGCGCGGAGACAGCCGCCCACCGCATGCTGGAGCACCTGGCACGCGATCACCCCGTCAGGCCGACCCTGGAGGTGATCCGGCTGCTGCGGGAGGACGCCCGAGACGACGTCGTACAGCAGGTGCTGCGGGCCGTCGCCCGGCTGGGGACGCTCGACGCGACGCTGAACCTCGTCGAGGACCTGCATCAGGCCGGATTCTCCCACGAGGCCGACACGGCGATCGGTGCCATCGGGATCGTGTGTGATCCGGCCGTCGTCGCACGGTTCCTGACGGAAGGGCGGCGTGATCGCGGGCACGGTACTCGGATGCGGGACAGCGAGCTGGTCCTCGAATCCGCCGCACGGCACCGGTCGGGCACCGATCTGCTGGCCGTCGTGGGAGGCGTGCCCGTTTCGATGCGCGAGCAGGTGCTGGAGAGCGTGGGGGCGTACAGCCCGTTCCCGACCCTGGTGGGAATCGTGGGAGCAGAACTCACCTCCTGGCGGTCCTCCGGGCTCGAACTCCTCGCCCTGCTCAAGGCCGCGTTCGAGCAGGGCAGACACGATGACCTGGCCGCGCTGCTGCGGCAGACGGACATCGGGGGCGAGGCCGTCGCCGAGGCCGATCGTCGAAGCCGGGGCTACCGTCCCGTCAGAGACCTGAGGAAGATCATCGTTCTCGCGTTGCGTGACTTCCTTCCCACGGTCCTCGTCCGCTGGGCCCGAGCTCTGGCGGAGGCGGGACTGGACGCGGACGCAGCAGCGGCTCTGCACGACGCCGTCGCACGACCCGCGGCCGAACTGGCGCGACTCTTCGAGGTGGCGCAACGGGTGCGCTGGGAGGAGGACGAGCAAGAGCTGCTGGAACAAGCGGTCCTGCGACGCGGTCCGAAGGTACTGGCCGATGCCTGGACGGCGGAGTTCCCGGGGGACGAAGCGGCGTTGCGGAGGGCGATCGGGCGCGTACCGCTGCAGATCCTGGCCGCAGAGGCTCCGGCGTCGAACTGGACCGAATGGGCGA
The DNA here is from genome assembly GCF_031845845.1 of Streptomyces gottesmaniae. NCBI lineage: Bacteria > Bacillati > Actinomycetota > Actinomycetes > Kitasatosporales > Streptomycetaceae > Streptomyces > Streptomyces gottesmaniae. Next base: position 23,111 of record NZ_JAVRFJ010000054.1, on the reverse strand, counting down.
TGCGGGGATGTCCCTCCGCGGAGTTGATTCCGGCGCTGGTCGACGCGATCGGGAAAAGGTCCGCACTGGACGAGAATCTGCTGTCGGCGTTCTGTTCCACCCGTGGGGCCGGCGATCTGGCCCACCTCTTGAGAGAGCTGCGTGCGGTGGGGCGTCAGGACAGGGTGCAGGAGGTCGTCGCGCTCCTGGTGCGTCGCGCCACTGTCGGGGGAGTGGCTGAGCTCGTCAGCGACATGCACGCTTCCGTGACGCATGACGAAACGGACCAGTTCCTGAGCGCTCTGACCTGCACGAACCTCCCACAGCCGGCCCTGATCGCCGAACTCAGTCGGCGCGGACTCACCGATCTCGCCGACCGGACACGTCGGCTCGTCGTCGAGAGTCCGCCGCACTATGCGCGTCTGCCCGACTACGCCACCAGACTGCTCCGATACGGGCTGGAGAAGGAGGCGCGCGAGATCGTCGAGGCGTACGGCCTCCGTTGCCCCGACGGCACACTTGTGCAAGCGGTGCGGCGGCTGGATCGCGAGGACGCGAGTCAGTTGCGGGTGGTTCTGTTGACGCACATCGCGCTCCACCGGGACGAGCCGGTCCTCCGGCATGTGCTGACGGAGCTGCGCAGGGAAGGACGTACTGAGGCGGCCGGGGAACTTCTTGCCCGTGCCGAGCACCACCGCCCTCTCGCGGAGGTGCTCGCTCTCCGAGCCGCCGTTGCCGCGGTCGTCTCCCGTGGGGCCCCTGATCCACCGCCGCCTGCTCCTCGTAAGCGGCCCTTCGGCATATTCAGGCGCAGCGGCTGAGGCGAGGTGGGAGACGCACGGCGTGTGCCTGAGGGCCACGGGGTCGTTGGGGCCGGCATGAAGAAGATCATGACTCTGGCTCTGCTGCCCGCCGCCGCCCTCGCCCTCGCCTCTCCCGCCCACGCCGACAGCGACAGCAACTTCGGACCCGGGATCAACGCCGCCGACAACTGGAACTTCAGCGCCGCCGCCGTGTGCTTCCAGGAGCCGGCCGTCGTGCCCGTGGGCGGGGCGTGGAGAGGCGACACGGTCAACCACTGCGTGAACGGCAACGTGCTGGACCACTCCCGCTGACCGTGGCCCGGGGGGCGGCGCGGTTGCGGTGGGGGGCGTCGGGTCCAACCATGGGCCGGGGGCAACCACGGTTCTCGAAGGGGCACGCCCATGACGGACGACGACCGCCCCCTGCGCTGTCTGGTCACCGGAGCCACCGGGTACATCGGCGGCCGGCTGGTGCCCGAGCTGCTGGACGCCGGGTACGCGGTGCGGTGTCTGGCTCGTTCGCCCGGGAAGCTGCGGGATCATCCGTGGGCCGGGCGGGTGGAGGTCGTGCGGGGTGACGTGACCGACGGGGAGTCTGTGGGGGCGGCCATGGAGGGCGTGGACGTCGCTTACTACCTCGTGCACGCGCTGGGCACCGGGCGGGGGTTCGAGGAGACCGACCGGCGGGCGGCCGAGGTCTTCGGGGCGCGGGCGCGGGCGGCGGGCGTACGGCGGATCGTGTATCTCGGTGGGCTGACCCCGGTCGGGGTGCCCGAGAGCGAGCTTTCGCCGCATCTGCGGTCCCGCGCCGAGGTGGGCCGCGTGCTGCTGGCCTCGGGTGTGCCGACCGCCGTGCTCCGCGCCGCAGTGATCATCGGGTCCGGCTCGGCCTCGTTCGAGATGCTGCGCCATCTCACCGAGCGGCTCCCCGTCATGGTGACCCCGAGCTGGGTGCGCACCCGTATCCAGCCGATCGCCGTCCGGGACGTGCTCCGACTCCTCGTGGGGTGCGCGCGTCTGCCGGACGACGTGAACCGGACCTTCGACATCGGCGGGCCGGACGTCGTGACGTACGAGCAGATGATGCGGCGGTACGCGGCCGTCGCGGAGCTGCCGAAGCGGGTGATCGTGCCCGTGCCGCCGCTCACCCCTCGGCTGTCCAGTCTGTGGGTCGGGCTGGTCACCCCGGTGCCGGGCGGTCTCGCGCGCCCGCTCGTCGAGTCGCTGAAGCATGAGGTGGTGTGCGGCGAGCGGGACATCGTCCGGTACGTGCCCGACCCGCCGGAGGGGCCGGTCGGCCTGGACCGGGCGATCGCGCTGGCCCTGCGGCGGGTGCGGGACGCGGACGTGGCGACCCGGTGGTCGTCGGCCTCGACGCCCCGCGCGCCCAGCGACCCGCTGCCGACCGACCCCGACTGGGCGGGCGGCAGCCTGTACGAGGACCGCCGGGAGCGTGCCGTGGGGGCGTCGCCGCAGGCGCTGTGGCGGGTGGTGGAGTCGATCGGCGGCGAGAACGGCTGGTACTCCTCGCCGCTTGCCTGGTCCCTGCGGGGGTGGCTGGACCGGCTGGTCGGCGGGGTCGGTCTGCGCCGGGGCCGCCGCGACGCCACCCGCCTGCGGACCGGCGACAGCCTCGACTTCTGGCGGGTCGAGGAGATCGAGCCGGGACGGCTGCTCCGGCTGCGCGCGGAGATGCGACTGCCGGGTCTGGCCTGGTTGGAGATGACCGTCGACCGGGACGAGGAGGGGCGCACGGTCTACCGGCAACGGGCCCTGTTCCACCCGCACGGTCTCGCCGGGCACGCGTACTGGTGGAGCGTGGCTCCCTTCCACGCGGCGGTCTTCGGGGGGATGGCGCGGAACATCGCGGCGGCGGCGGAGGCCGACGCCCAGACCGACGCCGCCCCCGAACCGGCCCGCACGCACTGACGAACGGGCGGGCGGGTCGGGAGAGGTACCGGCCAAGGTCAGGGTCAGGAACGGAGCGATGAATGCCGTTCAGGTGGGTCCGTGTCCGGCTCGGACAACCGCATGCCGCGTGACTCGGCCACGCGCAGGGCGTCGGCCAGGCATTCGGTGGGCTGTCGGCGCCGCGTGCGCCGGACGGTGTGCAACTGAAGGAGGCCGGGCACCGGTTGCGCGACCACGCACCCGCCGCCGCTCTCGCGCTCTTCTCCGGAGACGCCTTCTGCCACACAGATCCCAACCCTGCCAACGTCATGCAGGGGCAGGGGCAGGGGCAGGGGCAGGGGCAGGGGCAGGAGCAGGAGTCGGCCGGGCCGAGCTTTGCGGTTGTGGATCGGCTCTTGTTCAGGGGCCGAAAGCTCTGAGGGTCGCGTCGACAAGTGAGTCGGCGTATGCGGCGGTCAGCGGACCGCTGCGGTGCAGCCACCGCTGGAAGAGGGGGGCGTAGAGCACTTCGAGGGCCAGGTCGAGGTCGGCGTCGGCGTCGAGCTGGCCGACTTCCTGGGCGCTGCGCAAACGCGCCCTCTTCGCTTCTTCCAGCGGCTGGGCCAGCTTCTCCCGGTACTCGGCCGCCAGCGCGGCATCGTTGGCGATCTCGGTGTTGAGGGCCCGGATCAGCCTGTCGAAGGCTGGGTCGGCGAACTCCTCCGCCGTGGCACGCATGACGAGCTTGAGGTCGGCCTCGAGGTCGCCCGTGTCCGGCAGCGTGACCGACTGCCCGTCCGCATCCTCACTCAGCGCCAGAAGGGCGGCGAAGACGACCGCGCTCTTCGACGGCCACCGCCGGTAGATCGTCTGCTTGCCGACGCCGGCACGGGCAGCGATGGCTTCGACCGTGACCTTTTCGTATGCCTCCTCCGCGACCAGGGCGCGGGTGGCCGCGAGGATTGCCTGCCGGGATCGTTCCTTGCGCCGGGAGTGGTCCGGCCCCTTCTCGTTGGACATGCGGTCAGCCTAATCCCGAAATGAAACGAGACGCTCCGTATTGATTAAACCAGGAGTGTGTCCTAGGCTGCAAAGGAATCGAGACGAACCGTTTCGTTTACTGAGAGTGAGAAATCGTGACGCACGCAAGGGTCTGGCTCATCACCGGCGCATCCCGTGGCCTGGGCAGGGCTTTCGCCGAGGCCGCCTTGGCGGGCGGCGACCGCGTAGTGGCTGCCGCCCGCAACGTCGAGCCTCTGGAGGAACTGACCGAGAAGTACCCCGACCGCCTGGTCCCGCTTGCGTTGGATGTCACCGACCGCCGGGCCGTGTTCGACGGGGTGGAGCGGGCGGCGGCCGCGTTCGGCAGGCTGGACGTCGTCGTCAACAACGCCGGCGGAATGCTCTACGGGATGGTGGAGGAAGCCACGGAGGAGCAGATCCGGGCACATATGGATGTGAACTTCTTCGGCGCCGTGTGGGTGGCTCAGGCGGTCCTTCCCCACTTGCGCGCCCAAGGCGGGGGACGGCTCCTCCAGGTCACCTCGATGGGCAGCGGCGGTGGCATGGCCACCGTCGGCTTCTACGGCGCGGGCAAGGCCGCGCTGGACTCGGTGAGCGAGGCCCTGGCGATGGAGGTCGAGGGGTTCGGCATCAAGGTCACCATCGTGCAGATGGGCGGCTATGACACCGGCCTGTTCACCACCGGCACCACGACCACCGAACCCCTGACGCAGTATCAGCCCCTGCGCACCGAGATGGAGGCGATGTGGGGCGACGCCGTCACCCCGGAGCCCGGCACGGCTGCTCCGGTCATCATGGAGCTGGCCGCACTGCCGGACCCGCCCCGACGACTGATCGTCGGCAGCCAGTCCTTCGATCACGTCCTGGAGATGGACCGGGCCCAAGCGGATCTGTACCGGTCCTGGGAGCACCTCAGCCGAATCGCCCCGGGCTGACCCTGTCCCGAGCCACGACATTCCCGTCTCCGTCCCGCGGCTCAGCCGCGGGGACATCCGCCTGGACCAGACGATGCGCGGCGGCAGGCCGACGGTGCCCTCCACAGGGCCGGCCGGCTCCTGCAGCCGCTCGGGCAGCCGACTGCGGCAACGGTCCCGCCGCACCTCTGCGCGGGGGGCGCGGGTCGTCGCGTCCATCCGTCCAGTGCCGCTGGTGGGAAGCATGTGCTGCCCAGGTCACAGGTTCCCCGTCCTCGTAACGAGCCGGACCCGGCCCCGGTGCGGTGTCCCAGGCACCCATGTATCTGCAGGTCAGATGGGCTGGGATGGTTCCAGGGTGCTCGATGGGTCGTCGGCTGTTGCTTCCGGCCGTGGTGACCGCTGATGCTCTTGGTGTCGCACCGACCGAGCCGGGCCGACCAGCCGGCGCCTCGTCGGGGCATCCATGTCCACGCACTCATCCACGGGGGAACACCCATGTCCATGCGCATCCGAACCAGCGCTCTCACCGCACTCACGGTCGCCGCCCTCGCGGCGGGCACGGTCTTCATGGCGCCGGCCGCGGGCGCCGCGCCGAAGGCCGCCGCGCCGAAGTTCCTGTCGGCCTCGCAGCTCCCGCCGCACCCGTCGTCGTCCTGGACCGCCGGGCCGGTCACCGAGGGGGTCCCGGCGTCGCTCGACCTCTGCTTCCACACAGAGAACGTGCCCGACTACGACTACCGGAACCGGGAGTTCCGGACCGACGTGGACACTGGCGCCGTGCAGCTGACCGTCGTGGCGAGCACACCCGCTCTGGCCAAGGGCCTGGCGAAGCACTACGACGACCTGTTCCGCACCTGCGCCGACCGTCTCGAGGCGGCTTCGCCCGACGTCGACGCCGAGGGTCGGGACTACGGCACGCTGGCGGTCGAGGAGGGCGCCCATGTCCGTGGTCTGAACACCGAGACGTCCGGGGGCGCCAACGACGTCGCCCTGATGTCGGTCGGACGGGACGGCAGGACCGTCACCGTCGTTCAGTGGCAGCAGATGGGCGACTTCACCGGCGTGCCCGTGGCCGCCTTCAAGAAGACCACGACCACGGCCGTCAACAAGCTGTACTGAGCACCATCATCACTGCCGGGCCCTTATGCGCCCGGCAGTGATGCCGCCAAGTGCTCCCACGCCCCGTGCACCCGTTCCCCCACGATGCCGAACTGGGTGAGGACCGCGACGCAGTCGCCGTTCTCGTCGTCGAGTTCGAGGGACGAGGTGGGGCCGTGGGCGGCGGGCGCGCGGACCAGGTGGCAGGAGTGGACGGCGGGGAGGTCCAGCTCCAGGGAGGCGTTCGCCACCGCCGCGTACACGCGGCCGCCGGCCGTGTGGTCGGTGACGTGGACGGGGCCCGCGCAGGCCTGCATCGCCGAGGGGGCGAAGACCGCCACGCCGATGGGCAGGCCCACCGAGCAGACGTGGTCGAGGACGGACGGGAGGACGGCGACGTCCACCGCGCGGTGTTCGCCCCGGTGACGGGTGAGCGCCGCGCGCCGGGCCGCCCCGCCGTCCGCCAGGATCGCGTCGAGCTGGGCCAGTTGGTCGCCGTTCTCCCAGGAGGGGGCCTCGGGGCGTTCCCGTACGTCGGCGGCCCCCGCCCCCACCCCCGCCTCGACCGTGTCCGCCAGGCCCGCCAGCAGGCGGTCGCCCTCCGACAGGAGCCGGCCCTCGTGCACGGTCCGGCCGGACCGGTCGAGCAGGCGTACGGAGACCGCGTCCTCGGCGTCGCGGGCGAGCACGGCCGCGTCCACCCCGTCGGCGTCCAGGCGCAGCGCGATCGAACCCGAGCCCGGACGGACGGCGAAGGCCTCGCCGCGCAGGCTCGGTACCGCGTAGCTGCCCGCCTGGTCGAGGCGGGCGGCCGGGCCGCCGGTGAGCGCCTGGACGTGGCGGAAGAGGGTCAGGCTGCGGGCCAGTTCCGGCATCCGGGGGTCGATCAGGCGGGCGGTGCCGGTGCGCCGGCCGCGGCACGCCTCGAAGCCGCAGCCGTGGTGGTCGGTCATCGTCAGTACACGTCCCGTACGTAGCGCTTCGCCCGGCGGAGCGCGGCCAGGTACTCCGCCGCGTCGTCGTCGCCGCGGCCGCGCTGCTCGGCGATCACGCCCAGCAGCGCCGCCTCGACGTCCTTCGCCATCCGGGAGGCGTCGCCGCAGACGTAGACGTGCGCGCCGTCCTCCAGCCACGCGTACAGCTCCCGCGACCGCTCCCGCATCCGCGTCTGCACGTAGACCTTCTCGGCCTGGTCGCGGGAGAACGCGAGGTCGAGTTCGGTGAGTGTGCCGCGTCGGCGCAGCTCCGTCAGCTCGTCCTCGTACACGAAGTCCGTCTCGCGGTGCCGGTCGCCGAAGAACAGCCAGTTGCGGCCGGAGGCGCCCCGCGCGGCCCGCTCGTGCAGGAAGCCGCGGAAGGGGGCGATGCCCGTGCCGGGGCCGATCATGATCATGGGGGAGTCGTCGTCGGAGGGGACACTGAAAGAGGCGTTCGGCTGGAGGTAGACGCCCGCCGTCGCGTCCGCGCCGATCCGGTCCGCCAGGTACGTCGACGCCACGCCTCCGTACGTCCGCTGCCCGGAGTCGTAGCGGACCGACGCGACCGTGAGGTGGACGCTGCCGGGGTGCGCCAGCGGGCTCGACGAGATCGAGTACTGGCGGGCCTGCAACGGCCGGAGGAGGGGCAGGAGTTCGGCCAGGGACGGTGCCTTGGGGCCGGCGTCGCGCAGCAGGTCCAGTACGTCCCGGCCCCAGAGCCAGGAGTCCAGGTCAGAGCGGTCGCCGTGGGCGACGACCGAGGCCAGCTCGCTCGTGGGGACCCGTTCCACGAGGTCGGCGATCAGTTCCTTCGACGGGGTGCGGATCTCCCGCTCGGTGCGCAGGAGTTCGGCCGTCTCCGCGTCGCCGCCCGCGTCCAGATACGTCAGGAGGTCCCCCACCAGCGTCGCGTCGTTCACCGGTACGACCGCCAGCGCGTCGCCCGCCTCGTAGGTGATGCCGCTGTCGCCGAGGTCGAACTCGTAGTGGCGGATCTCCTTCGCGCTGTGCGGGGAGGACAGGAGCCGGTTCGTGGTGAGTCGGGAGGGGTACGGGGTGCGCTTGTTCCACGGGGAGCGGGGGCGCGCGGGTGCCACCGGCGCCTCCGACGCCTTCGACACGGGGGCGCCCGTGTCCGCGCCGCCCGTCGCGCCGGTCTCCGCGACCAGGCGCTCCAGTACCGCCGCCGTCCACTGCGCCGCCGGCTCCTCGAAGTCCACGTCGCAGTCGACGCGGTCGTGCAGCCGGGTCGCCCCCAGCTGCTCCAGCCGCGTGTCGATGACCTTCGCGGCCTGGCAGAAGTCGTCGTAGCCCCGGTCGCCGAGGCCGAGGACCGCGTACCGCACGCCCTCCAGGCGGGGGGCGGTGTCGGACTGCAGCGCCTCCCAGAACAGCCCGGCGTTGTCGGGCATCTCGCCCTCGCCGTACGTCGAGGTGACGACGAGGACGTGCGACATCGCGGCGAGCGCCTCGGGGGTGACGTCGTCGAGCGCGGTGGTCCGCCCGCCGAGGCCGCGGGCGCGGGCGCCGGCGACGACGTCCTCGGCCACCAGCTCGGCGTTGCCGGTCTGGGTGCCGATCAACACGTCGATCGTCGCGGCGGGTGCCGCGTTCTTCGCGCCGTCCCGGCGTCCGGCGGCGGCGACGCCCGCGAGGAACCCGGCGAGCCAGGCCTCCTGCTGGGCGGAGAACGGCGCGTCGGCCGGGATGAGGGAGCCGGTCGGGGGGAGTGCCGGGGGAAGCGCGGAGGGAGGCGCGGGGGGCATGAGGGTCACGCGGTCACCGTCTCGGTCGGGGCCTGCGGGGCGAGGCGCGCGGCGAGGTCGTCGAGCGCGGCGTTCGCGAGCAGTTCGTCGAACCGGGCGGCGCGCGCACGGCCCGCGTTCTTCGTGGTCTGGTGGACGATCCAGCCGTACGTGCCGGGCGCGTCCACGCTGAGGTTGTTGCGCTGCTTCAGTGCGCGCTTGTAGTCGTCGAGCCGCTTGATCGCGATGAGCGTGGCGAGTTCGCCGTCGTCGAAGCGGTCCAGCGTGCCGCGCAGGTACTTCACGACCCGCTGCTTGACGAAGAAGTCCTCGGTCAGGATCAGGTTCCGGACGGCCTCGGCGCCCTTCGGGTCGTCCGGGCCGCTCGCGCCGGGCACCCGCTGGAGCGCGAGGTCCTGCGCGACACCGAGCACGGTGTACGACGACAGCAGGGAGAACATGTCGTCGCCGCCCTGGTCGCCGAAGGCCGGGGCGCGGCCGCCGAGGACGGTGCGGCGGTCACGGTAGTCGACCTTGAACGCGCGCAGCTTGTCCGTCGCGATCGAGGTGGCCAGCTCGTCGAGGAGTTCGCCTCGGGTCGCCGCGGCGAGGATCTCGCCGGCGTCCTGGTAGAGGAGCAGCGCGCGGGGCATCCCGCAGTACATGTGTTCCCGTTCGCTCGGCCAGTTCTCCAGCAGCCGGGCCGCGAGCGGCGAGCCGGTGGCCTCCACGTGCCAGGTCAGCAGCAGCCGTACGGCCTCCTCGTGGAAGGCGCCGTGCGCGGTGTCGGTCACGGGGAAGACGAGGAGCGAGTCGGCGCTCACCCGGCCCGGCAGCTCGCCGGAGGGGTCGTACTGGTAGAGGAACCCGCCGCTCATGCCGTTGCCGAGGCCCTTGCCGAAGCCGCCGAGGTTGAGGACCGTGCCGCCGGTCATGTACTCACAGCCGAAGTCGCCGACGCCCTCGACGACCGCCGTCGCACCGGAGTTGCGCACGGCGAAGCGGTCACCCGCCTCGCCCTGCACGAAGGTCCGGCCGCCGGTCGCGCCGAACAGCGCGAAGTTGCCGACGAGGACGTTGCCGCCGCGTTCGGTGCTGCCGCCGCCGGGTGCGCGGACGACGATCCGGCCGCCGCTCTGGCTCTTGCCGACGCCGTCGTTGGCGGTGCCGGTGTGTTCGAGGATGATGCCGTCGTTGCAGAAGACGCCGTACGACTGTCCGGCCGAGCCGGTGGTGCGGACGGTCACGGCGCCGTCGACCAGCCGGCGGCGGCCCCGGTCGTCGGTGGTGACGGAGGGCACGTCCGAGAGATCGGACAGCTCATGGTTCAGGAGGCGTTCCACGTCGATGCCGAGCTGCCCGCCCACCGACTTGTCGCTGTTGCCGAGGCGGACGCCCTCGACGAGCAGCGACGGCTCGCGCCGGTCGAGGAGCGCCTCGCGGACCCGCTCGATCAGGGCGTCGTCGGTGGTGAAGTCCTTCTCCAGGTACTCCGGGTTCTCGACGACCTTCTCGGGCACGCGGGCCAGCAGGCGCCGCACGTCGAGGCGGCCGACGCTCGCCGGGTGGTCGAGGAGCTGCAGCAGGTCCGTACGGCCCCGGGCCTCGCGCAGCGAGCGGAGGCCGAGGCGGGCGAGGATCTGCCGGACGTCGTGCGCGATGTTGAGCAGGTACTGCGCCAGCGCGCGCGGGTCGCCCTCGAAGACCTCGGGGTTGGTGGTGAGGCCCGCGGGACACTTGACGTTGCAGTTCTTCGCCATGACGCAGCCGAGCATCATCAGCGCGGTCGTGCCGAACTCGAAGCTGTCGGCGCCGAGCAGGGCCGAGGTGACGACGTCGCCGCCGGTCTGGTGGGCGCCGGAGCAGCGCAGGACGACCTTCTGCCGCAGCCCGTTGGCGACCAGCGCCTGGTGGACCTCGGCGACGCCGATCTCCGCCGAACGCCCGGCGTACTTCAGGCTGGTGACGGCCGCCGCGCCCGTGCCGCCGGTGTTCCCGGCGACGTTGATGACGTCCGCTCCGGCCTTGGCGACGCCGACCGCGATGGTGCCGATGCCCTCCGAGGAGACCAGCTTGACGATGACGCGGACGCGGGCGGCCTTGCAGTCGTGGATGAGCTGGGCGAGGTCCTCGATGGAGTACGTGTCGTGGTGCGGGGGAGGGGAGATCAGCTCGATGCCGGGGGTGCCGCCGCGCGCCGCCGCGATGTCCACGGTGACCTTCGGCGCGGGCAGTTGGCCGCCCTCACCGGGCTTCGCCCCCTGCCCGATCTTGATCTCCAGCTCCTGGAGCATCGGGTCGGCGAGATAGCCCGCCCAGATGCCGAACCGGCCGGAGGCGAACTGCTTGATCCGGGAGCCCCGGATGGTGCCGTACCGGGTGTGGTGCTCGCCGCCCTCACCGCTGTTCGACAGGGCGCCGACCATGTTGGTGCCGTGCGCGACGGCCTCGTGCGCGGTCGCCACGAGCGCGCCGTGGCTCATCGCGCCGGAGGCGAGCGAGCGGGTGATCTCGTGCGCGGGCTGGACCTCGTCGAGCGGGACGCTGTCGGGGGCCTGGTCGAGGAGGGCGAGGAGCCGGGCGGCGGTGCCGGTGGCGGTGACGACGGCCCCCTCGGCGTCCGCCCGGAGGGTCCCGACCTCGCCGGGGTGCGCGAGGGCGAGGCCGTCGGCGAGGGCGGTGTGCCGCTCGGCCGCGTCGGCGCCCGGGGAGGTGAGACGCAGGTGGATGCCCTCGGCCGTGACCGTGGTGACCACCCCGCGCACCGTGACGTTCGCGTTCCCGTCCGTGGAGAACCGTCCCAGCTCCCGGGCGAAGTCCTCCACCGTGCGCAGCCCGGTGACGTCCGCGGGCAGCGCGAGCACGTCCCGCAGCGCGGCCGGGCGGCGCGAGCGCTCCTCGTGCGTGGTCCGCAGGAAGGCGCGGTAGCCGGGGGTGATCCGGAACGCGTTGATCTCGGCGTCGCTGAGCGCGTCGTAGCCGGTGTTCCGGTACGCGGCGTCGGTGATGCCGAACGCGTCGTCGAGCTGGCCGAGGGTGAGCAGGCGCAGGGCGTCGGAGTCGTCGGGCCGCGCGAACCCCGGCCGTTCCTCGACCATGTCGCCGAAGCCGCGCACGGCCGTGACACCGAAGGAGTGCCCGGCGCCGTCCGACCGTTCCTTGAACAGCCCGAGCAGCGGGATCTGCTGCTCCGTCTCGACCGTACGGGCCCGCTCGTGCCAGTCCGTGGCGGCCTGGGCGATCCGGGCGAACCCGACACCGCCGACCGGGGCGTCCATGTGCGGGAAGGTTCGCGCGAAGACGTCGTCGCGGGTGTCGAGGTAGTTGGGCTCGAAGAACTCGCCGCCGATGTAGCTCTCCGCGGTGCACAGACCGACGCGGCCCATCGTCTTGGCGAGGGACTTCTCGGCCGCCTTGCGGAACTTGGCGAGCGCCCGGTCGGTCTCGGTCACCTCACCCGCGGGGGCGGGCGCGCTCGGGAACTTCTCCTCGGCGCGCAGCCGCGCGCTCAGGCTGTAGACGGCGGAGGCGCCGAAGCCGAGCGCGGTCGCGACGTGGTGGGAGGACGCCAGCTGGCCGCTCTCCGCGACGACCGAGACGCGCAGCCGCAGCCCGGTCTCGATGAGCCGCTGGTTGACGGCGGCGACGGCGAGGATCACGGGCAGCGGGGCGCGCGTGGAGGAGACGGCCCGGTCGGTGAGGACGGCGATGCCGCCCCCTTGCGAGGCGAACCGTTCGACGTCGTCGCAGAGCTGCCGGAGCGCGGTCCGCAGGGCGTCGGCGTTGGCGGTCTCGTCCCCGGCCACCGGCTCGTAGAGCATGGCGAACCGCTCCAGCGGCACGATCCGCTGGTCCCGCAGGCGCACCATGTCGAGATGGCCGAGTACCGGCGAGGAGACGACCAGTTGGCGGCCGCTGGTCCGCTGGGTGCCGTCGGGCTTCGGGCCGAGCGCCACCCGCATGCTCATGCCGTCGGCCTCGCGGATGCTGTCCAGCGGCGGGTTGGTGACCTGGGCGAAGCGCTGCGAGAAGTACTTCGCCATGCCGCCCTCGGTGTCGCTGAGCGCGTTGATGGCGTTGCCGTAGCCCATCGCCGAGATCCGCTCCGACCCGGTGGCGAGCATCGGGTCGAGCATGAACCGGAAGCTCTCCTGGTTCAGCGCGTAGGCCACGTACCGGCCGGCGAGGCTCAGGTCGCCGTCGTAGCCGAGGGTCGTGGTGCCCCGGTAGTAGTCGGGGGCGGGCAGGTCGTCGAGGTTCACCCGGGCCGCGTCGAGCAGTTCGCCGTACGGGCGGCGCGCGGCGAGGGCGTCGAGCACCTCGCGGGTGCGCAGCACGCGTGAGGTGCGGTGGTCGACGACGAGCATGCCGCCGGCCTCGATCCGGCCGCGGTGCACGACCTCGTCGTCCGGGAACGCGACCTGGCCGGCCTCCGAGGCCACCATCAGGTACTCGGCGGTCTCGACCGTGCGCAGCGGGCGCAGCCCGAGCCGGTCGAGGCGGGCGCCGACGACGTCGCCGTCGCTGAAGATGAGGGCGGCGGGGCCGTCGTTCTTCTCCTCGTAGAGCGAGAAGTACTCCAGCATGGCGCGGACGGGGACGGGCAGGGTGCGGTCGTTCTCCCAGGCCGGCGGCATCAGCGACACGACGGCCTCGACGAGGTCCAGGCCGTCGTCGAACACCCGGCTCTGCAGGGTCTGGTCGAGCCGGCTGGAGTCGGACTGCCCCGGCGGGCGCACGATGCTGCGGGTCCGGGCGCGCGCGAGGGCCTCGTCGCTGAGCCGGTTCTTGCGGTCGGTGTTCAGCTCGCCGTTGTGCGCCATCAGCCGGAACGGCTGCGCCATGGTCGGGTGGGGCTCGGTGTTCGTGGAGAACCGGGTGTGGAAGTACAGGGACCGGACGGAGTGGCGGGGGTCGGTGAGGTCCCGGAAGTACCCCACCAGTTCACCGGAGTTGAGGCGGCCCTTGAGGACCTGGGTGCGCGCGCTCAGCGACAGGGGATAGAGCCCGGCGTGGGTGTCGTCGGCGTAGGCGACGGCCTCGACGGCGAGCAGCGCGCGGTGGGCGGCCGCGTCGACGTCCCGCCGCTCCCATCCTTCGGGGGCCCGGAACACCCATTGCACGATGGGCAGTTGGTACTTCTCGGCGGCGGGCCGGGCCACGCTGTGATCGACCGGCACGTCCCGTACGAGCAGTGTCTCGAAGCCCTGCTCGGCGACGCACCGGCCGACGAGGTCGACCGCGGGGGCGCGGCGGTCCGGGTCGGTCGGCACGAAGCAGTTGGCGACGCCGAAGTGCCCGGCGCGCAGGTCCTCGCCGGTGAGCGCGCCGAAGAACTCCACCGACAGGTCGACGCTGACGCCCGCGCCGTCGCCGACGCCCTCCGCGGAGGTGCCGCCGCGGTGCGGGATGGCGCGGAGCGCCTCGTCGCCCTTGCGGATGACGTCGTGGCTGGGCGTCCCGTCGAGGCGGGTGAGGAAGCCGACGCCGCAGTCACTGTGGTCGAGGGCGGGGTCGTGGAGACCGACGGGTGAGGAAGGTACGTGATTCAAGGGCGGGTCCCATGAGCGTGTTCCGGCTGGGGGTACCTCCCAGGCCCTTGAGGCGCTGAAGGAGGAACGGCCAGGCTGCGTCGGTGAAGCGCTCGCCGCGGGCGGACCGGTGTGGCGGCCGAGGCCCTGAGTGGTGCGATTGAACATAGTAAGGCTTACCTAAGTTCCCGGCAAGGGTGTGCCCTGCACGTATACGGACGTGCCGGCCGCACGTGTACGGACGTGCCGGCCGCACGTGTACGGACGTGGCGACCGCACGTGCACGGCCGTGGCGACCGCACGTGCACGGCTGTGCCGCGCGGGCCGCCCCCTGGCCGCCTCGTCCCGCTGTACGGCCGTAGGGGGCCCGGCGCCGCTGTACGCCGGTCGGCGGCCCTGCTGCCCAGGCCGTACGGCGGGTGCCGAGCATCCGCCGGGCCTCCTGCGGGAGCGGCACGGCCTCGGCGGGCCGCCCTTCGGGCATCCGCGCCTGCGCCTCGGGGAACAGCTCGCCCACGTGCCTTCGAAGATCGGCGTCGGCGTCCTCGGCGGCCGGGCCCGTGCGGTGCGCGGGTTGGGGGGGCTCACGGCCGACCGTTCGCAGAGGCGCCGGACTTCGGCCGACGGCGCCACTTCGCGCGACCGCCTCGCCCCTGTCCCGACCCTTTCGCCCCCCTGCCAAATCCCCCCGGACCAGAGCCGGTTGGCCCACTCCCGGGCGGGTGCGCCGGGGGCGGCGGGCGCGGCCCCGGGCCGGATCGCGAGGGGGTGGATCAGGGGCCGGGAGTCCGCCCGCCCGAAGCGGTGCGAACCCCTCCGAATCGTGCTGTCCCTCGCGTACATCCAAGCCCCCGCCACATGCGTCTTACAGGGAAGTCCGCTGCCCGCAAGGGGAGTTCAGAGGGAAGATCACCCGCCACCGGAGGACCCGATGCAACGTCGCCTCGTCATCTCGGCCGTCACCACAGCCCTGTGCGCCACCTCGCTCGTCGGCACCGTCACGTCCGCCTCCGCCGCCCCGCAGGCCGTCGACTGCCGCAAGGTGAAGTGCGTCGCCCTGACCTTCGACGACGGACCGGTCAAGGACACCCAGCGGCTGCTGGGCCTCCTGAACGACCGGAACGTCAGAGCGACGTTCTACGCCGTCGGCACGAACGTCCAGAAGAACCCGGCGACGGTGCGTGCCGCGTCGCAGGCCGGCCACCAGATAGGCAACCACAGCTGGGACCACGCGAACCTGACCAAGCTCAGCGCCGCGAAGGTCAAGTCGCAGCTCTCCCGTACGGACACGGTGATCAAGCAGGCGACCGGCACGAAGCCCACCACCTTCCGCGCCCCCTACGGCGCCCACAACGCCACCGTCCGCTCGGCCGCCGGGCGGCCGCTGGTGCACTGGAGCGTCGACACCCTCGACTGGAAGTACCGCGACACGGCCCGGCTCATCAAGTACGTCAACGCGGAGACCAGGCCCGGAGACATCGTCCTCATGCACGACATCCACCGGACGACGGTCGACGCGGTGCCGGGCATCATCAAGGCCCTCAAGGCCCGCGGGTTCCACTTCGTCACGGTCGACCAGCTCTTCGCCCCCACCAAGCTCCCCGTCGGCAAGGTCACCTACCACAACCGTGCCGCCTACCGCCCCTGACCAGCGCCTTCACAGCAGGGCAGCAGCACGGCCCCGGTGCGCCGTCCCGACGGCGCACCGCACTCCCGCACCACCCGCATCTCACGTCTCTGCAACCATTCGTGTTCGTTCCGTTGACACCCCGCACATCCCCTCCTAATGTCTCGCCAACATTCCGACCATGTGACGAGATTTCGAACGGTTGAAAGGCACGTGCCCGCGTATCACCGGAATCAGCCCCCCACGTGGTCGGCGTGCCGTGACACGGCCCGACCCGCAGGGCGGCGTGCTCCGGCGGCGGGGTCGGAAAAGCCGGTGCGCGGCGAGCCACGACGACCTCGGCGGCCCCGCGCGGTCCGCCAGGCAGCCGAGCGGATGTCCCCCTGGGCCACCAGGTCCGCTCAGCCGCCCTTCCACGGTCATCCGGCGCGCCGTCATCCCGCCCACGACGACCAGAACTGGAAAAGATCACCATGCGCAACCGAAGAGCCGTCCTCGCGGCCCTCGCCGGAGCGACCTCCCTCGCTCTCACCGTGTCCGCCTGCGGCGGCGAGGAAGGCGTGGCAGCTGACGAGGGCGGCACGATCGGTATCGCGATGCCGACCCGGGCCTCCGAGCGCTGGCTCACCGACGGCAAGAGCGTCGTCGAGGACCTGAAGACCAAGGGGTACAAGACCGAACTGGTCTACGGCGACGACGACCCGAAGAAGCAGGTCGCGCAGATCGAGAAGCTGGTCGAGCAGCGGGTCGACGCGCTCATCGTCGCGGCCATCGACAACAAGGCGCTCAACGGCGTGCTCAGGAAGGCCTCCGCCGCGGACATCCCGGTGATCTCCTACGACCGGCTCATCCTCGGCACCAAGGACGTCGACTACTACGTCTCCTTCGACAACGAGCAGGTCGGCCGGCTCCAGGCTCGTCACATCATCGACAAGCTCGGCCTGGAGGACGGCAAGGGCCCGTTCAACATCGAGCTGTTCGCCGGCTCCCCCGACGACAACAACACCAAGTTCTTCTTCGACGGCGCGATGCACCTGCTCCAGCCGTACCTGGACAACAAGCAGTTGGTGGTCCGCTCCGGCGAGACCGAGATGGACCAGATCACCACGCTGCGCTGGGACGGGCCCACCGCGCAGAAGCGGATGGCCAAGGTCCTCGCCGAGTCGTACGGGAGCGAGAAGGTCGACGCGGTCCTGTCGCCGTACGACGGCATCTCCATCGGTGTCCTCAACGCGCTGAAGGCGGACGGCTACGGCACCGCCGGCAACCCCTTGCCCGTCATCACGGGCCAGGACGCGGAACTGGCCTCGGTGAAGTCGATCATCGCGGGCGAGCAGTCGCAGACCGTCTACAAGGATCTCCGGCAACTCGCCGAGAGGGCCGCGACCATGGCCGACGACATCCTCAACGACGAGACCCCCGAGCTGAACAACAGGCGCGCCTACAAGAACGGCGTCAAGGCCGTGCCCGCCTACCTGCTCCAGCCGATCAGCGTCGACAAGTCCAACTACGAGTACATCCTGCTCGGCAGCGACTACTACACGGCCGAAGACCTGAAGTGACCGGTGTGGCCCGGATCACTCTCGGGGGTCGATGACTTCCTCTGCCCGCGCCGGTCATGACGGACGAAGAACGACCGCGGGCCTGGCCCGGACAGGCCAGGCCAGGACAGGACAGGAAGGGACGCGACCGCCATGACCGCATCTGTGAAGGGCCCCGCCAGTTACTTCCCCTCGATCGAGAAGAAGTACGGCCGTCCGACAGCGGAGTGGAAGGAACTGATCCGGTCGTCGCCGTTGAGCAGGCACATGGAACTCGTCGCCTGGCTCAAGAGCGAACACGGCCTCGGGCACGGCCACGCCAACGCGCTCGTCGCCCACACGCTCGCCGAACAGGCCGGCTGAACAGGCCGGCTGAACCGGGCGCCCCTGACACCTCGCTCCCCGTCAGGGGCCGGTCGTCCCCTTCAGTACGGCCAGGAGCTCGCGCATGGCGGCCAGGCCCGCTCTGGCCTGGTCCGCGGCGCCGTCGAGGTCCTGGCGTTCGGCGTGCGCCGTCACCTCGTGCGCGTGGTGCAGCACGGCCTGACGCAACTCGGCGGCGATCCGCTGCCGCTCGGCGTGCGCCTCGACGACGGCGGACCACACCACCGCCGACAACGCGCTGTCCTCCCGCCGGGTGACGTACTCGCGACGCCTGCGGACGAGCACGCCCGAGCCCCATACCCCGGCCGTCAGCAGCGCCAGGGGCAGCGTGAGGAAGACGGCGAAGAAGACGCGGAACCAGGGGCCAGGGTCGTCCGCCCCGGCCGCTTCGGGGCCGTCCAGCGCGCCCAGTGCGACCGTCGTCGACGCGAGACCGGCCGCCACCAGCCCGATCGCCGGCCAGGTGCGACCGGCGGGCCCCGCGAAGACCGCCACCGCGTGCAGGGCGACACCGTCCGCGCAGACCCCCGCCACGGTCAGCGTCCAGGCCACGTCCGACGGCAGCAGACCCGACGCCAGGGAGACCGGCGGGATCCAGGCGGTGGCCAGCACCGCGAAGAGGACGGTCCAGGGGGCCCGGCGCCGCCACAGCAACGGCAGCGCGTGCAGGACGGCGGGCAGACAGGCCATCGCGGTGGCGGAGGGCCGCTCGAAGAGCACGGCGACGACCGGGAGCGCCGTCAGAGCCAGCACGGTCGCCACGTCGGCCCGGCTCCGGTGCGGCGACGACGCGTCGGCCCCGGCTCCCGACGGAGGGCGCGGCAGCCGCGCCCGCACCGACCATCCGGGAACGTCCGCACGGGGCCCCGCCACGAGCGTCCCACCGAGCCCGTCGGCCCGGTCCCGCATACCCGCGGTGCCCCGCCCTCCCCCGAGCCCTCGCACCGCCCGCGTCCCCGCACCGGGGGACGCGACCGTGGCCGAGGCCGCGATCGTGCCCGGAACCGTGGTGGTGTCGGATGCCGCCGTGGCGCCGGGGCCCGCCGTCGTGGCGGCGTGTGTCGGTGGTGTTCCGTCGTCCTCCACGAGGACGTCCAGTGTTCCGCCCGCGTCACGGATCACGACGCGCACGGCCGCGCCGGGGGCGTAGCGCAGCGTGTTGGTCAGGGCCTCGCGCGCGATGCCGAAGGCGGCCTCGGCCACCGGACCCGTCAGGTCGGCCGCGCCGGGGGCGACGTCCACGTCGACGCGCTGGCCCAGGCGTACGCATCCCGCCGCGAGTTCGGCGACGCGCTCCGCGAGCGGGCTCTCCTCGTCGGCCGCCGAGGTCTGCATCATCGTGACCAGCCGCTGGAGCGTGGCCACGGTCTCGCGCCCGGCCTCCGCCGCCAACCGCAGTGCCTCGGCGGTCAGTCGGGGGTTGCGGTCACCGACGTGGCGGGCGGCGTTCGCGGTGACCACGACGGACGTGAGGTGGTGCGCGCTGACGTCGTGCAGTTCACGGGCGAGCCGGTGGCGTTCCGTGGTGGCCGCGGTGACCCGGACGGCCTCGGCCCGCGCCAGCTCCCGTTCGGCGGCCCGCCGCCCGGCGAGCCACCGGCGGCGGCTGCGGCCGGCCCCCACGGTTCCGGCGTAGACCGCGAGACTCGCCAGGCCCTCGCCGCCCACGTCGACCGGGGAGTCGTACTCCAGCAAGGCCCTGACCACTCCCGTGGCGACCAGTGCGGACGCGACGAGGACGGCCGTGCGGGCGGGACGCAGCACCGCCACCGAGTACAGCGCGACCACCCCCGCCACCGCGGTGGCCACCAGCGCCCGGTCCGGCACGACGAACCCGGCGGTCAGCAGGGAGTCGATGATGAACGCGGCGGCGACCGGGAAACGCCGGCGCACCCCCAGTACGGCGACGGCCACCACGGTCACGGCCGGGCCCACGACGAGCGACGCCGCCTCCACCGCCTGGCCGCGCGAGAGCGCGTGTCCCGGCCAGAAGGACAGCTGTGCGACCGCCAACAGCGCGGGCAGCAGCCAGTTCCGTAGGTGCCCCATGATGGCGTCGATCATACTTTCGACCCGCTGTCGGGGTGGCCCCTATCCCAGGTTGGAGACGGGGGTCGTGCCCACGGCCGACGCGGGGGGCCGTTCCCCACCGGGATGCTGAGGGACATGACGACGAGTCACACCTACGGAGTCGACGATCCGTCCCGGCCTCCCGCCCCGCACGGGCCCCCGCTCCCCACCTCACTCTGGTATCCGCCCCCGGCACCCACGCCCCCGGCGCGGCCCGTCCCGTACCACCGGATGGCGAGGGCGGCCGGGGCCGACGGGTGGTGGCGGCCGCTGCTGGGGACCGCCGTGGTGCTCGGCGGCGCGATCATCGCCGCCGTGGCCGTGCTCGTCGGCGGCGAGATCGCCGGAGCGGTCCTCGACCGTCCCCGCGACGCCGCCGGAAACCCCGTCTGGGGCGGGACCGGCGACACCGCCCTGGCCCTGCTCTCCCTCGCCCTGTGCATCCCCGTGGTGCTGCTGGCCGCGCGATGGGTGCAGCGCCGCCCCGCCGGCACGGTGTCGTCGGTGACGGGCGCGCTGCGGTGGCGCTGGCTGGGGCTGTGCCTCGCCGTGGCGCTGCCCGTGTCCGGGGCGGTCCTGGGCGGCTCCCTGCTCCTGCCCGCCCCCGAGGGCGGCGGGCAGGAGATGACCTGGGCCGGGCTGTCCCCGTTCCTGATCGCCCTCGCGACCCTCTGTCTGCTCGTGCCGTTCCAGGCCGCGGCCGAGGAGTACGTCTTCCGCGGCTGGCTGTCCCAGGCGGTCGGCGCCTGGTTCCGCTCACCGTGGGTCGCGGTGACCCCGCAGGCGGTGCTCTTCGCCGCCGCGCACGGCTGGGGGACGCCCTGGGGCTTCGTCGACCTGGTGGTGTTCGGTCTCGTCGCGGGCCTGCTGACCATCCACACGGGCGGCCTCGAAGCCGCGATCGCCCTGCACGTCCTGAACAACCTCCTCGCCATGGGTTTCATGGCCGCGATCGCCGGAGGCCTGGAAAGCGACGAGACGGCCGCCGACATGGACGGGCTGATGCTGGCCGTCGACGTCCCGCTGGTCGTCCTCTACGCGGCGGTCGTCCTGTACCTCGCCCGCCGCCGAGGCGTCAGCACCCGTGGTCTTCACCCCGCGGAACGGGGGTACCCGGTGCCGGGCGCGACGACCGCGCCCGGGAGAACCCCGTGAGCGTCTCCGATCCGCACTGGGGGCGACGGCATGCAGACCTTCCTGCCCTATCCCGACTTCCGGGCCTCCGCGCTGGTCCTGGACCGTCGCCGCCTCGGCAAACAGCGGGTCGAGGCGCTGCAGGTGCTCCGCGGCCTCATCGTGCCGGGGTACGGGTGGCGACGGCATCCCGCCGTGCGCATGTGGGCGGGGTACGAGGAGGCGCTGGTCCGGTACGGCCTGGAGGTCTGCGCGGTGTGGTGCGAGCAGGGCCGTCCGGACAGCTGCGCGGCCACCCTGGTCGCCGACTTCGCCGCGTTCCGCCCCGACGCGCGGACGCGTGACCAGGCAGGACTGGCCGCCGCGGGAGAACTCCCGCCCTGGCTCGGCGACGAGGCCTTCCACCGCAGCCACCGGTCGGCGCTGCTGCGCAAGGACCCGGACGTCTACGCCCTGTCCTTCCCCGGCGAGCCGGACGACCTGCCGTACGTCTGGCCGACGTCGGACCGGGACCGGGAAGGCCCCCCGCCCTCCGACGGGAGACCCGGCGCTGCCGCGTAGGGCTCAGTGGTCGTCGCGGATGGTGGTCGCGATGCCGTTGCTGATGACGACCTCGGCGCTGACACCGTTCTTGGCGGCCGCCTCCAGCTCCGCCTCGGTGCACTGGGTGCCGCCCTGGCCGCCCTCACCGGTGTTCTCGTCCCCGCAGATGTCGCCGTAGCCCCAGATCTTGGTGTCCTCGGCGACGAAGAACTGCTGTCCGGTGCCCTTCTGGGCGGAGACCGTGTACTTGCCGGGCGCCAGGTACGAGACGTTGCCGAACCACGTTCCGTCGACACCCTTGCCCTTGCCGAGGCCCTCGACGACGGTCTCACGGGACCCGGAGCCGGAGTCCTGGGCGGTGCGCCGCTCGGTCACCAGGGTCGCCACGCCGTTCTTCATCTCCACGTCGGCGTCGACGGCGCCCTTCTTGGTGGCCGCCTCCAGCTGGTCGAGGGTGCAGGGCGCGTCCACCTTGGCCCCGGCCGCGCCGCAGATCGTGCCGGCGCCGTAGACCTCGGTGTCGTCGGCGACCCAGAACTGCTGGTCGCCCTTGCCCGGCACGGACACGACGTACTTGCCCGGGGCGAGATAGGTGACCTCGCCGTTCTCGAACGAGCCGCTGACCCCTCCGCCGTTCTTGGACTTCTCGGAGCCCTGGGAGCCCTGGGAACCCTGCGAGTCCTTGGATCCCTTCGATCCCTTGGAGCCCGACGACTTCTCCGCGACCGCCGCCGAGTCCGAGCCGCCCGTGCCGGACGTGCCGGACGAGCCCGAGGAACCGGACGCGCCGTCGGTGCCGTTCTGGCACGCCGTCATCAGCAGTCCGGCGGTGAGCGCGGCGGTGACGACGACGGCCTTGCGCAGGTGGCGGTTGATCACGGGAGGTTCCTTCCGGGGTGGCGTGGCGGGGAGCCGACGGCGTGCGTGCGTCCTTCGTCTCCCGCTCTGTGCTGACTATGAGGAGCCGCGGAACCCGCAGGTCACGCCCGTCGCGCCCTCAGGACACCGCCGTAGCGCGGCCGTGACACGGCAACACCTCTGCTGCGCGGAGCAGTTGGCGGACGCGCCGCCTTGCGCCACGCGCACGGGCCCGCCCGCGGCCCTGGGCGAAGGACGAAGGACGAAGGGCGAAGGGCGAAAGGGGAAGGGAAGGGGTGATGTGGCGGGCGTCACGCGCCCCCAGAAATATCTGACGCGTCAGCTACTGTTCTCTCAGGTGAGTCGCTCGCAACCGGCGGGCGCCACACCCTCGCCGAGGATCTCCATGAAGCTGGTCTATGTCTTCGATGCCTACTGCGGCTGGTCGCACGGGTTCTCCGGCACCCTGAGCGAGGTCGTCGCCCGCCACCCCGAGCTGCCGGCCGAGGTCGTCTCCGGCGGGCTGTTCACCGGATCGCGCCGGGTGCCGATCCGTCAGTTCGGCTACGTCCAGGGGGCCAACGCCCAGATCGCCGAGCTGACCGGCGCCGAGTTCGGCGAGGCGTACGAGCGGCTCATCGCGGACGGCTCGTTCGTGATGGACTCCGAGGCCGCCGCCCGCGGTCTGGCCGCCCTGCGGACCGCCGCCCCCGACCGGGCGGCGGAACTGGCCGTCGAACTCCAGCGCGTGTTCTACGTCGACGGCCTCAGCCTCTCCGACCCGGCGACCTACCGGAAGATCGCCGAGGACGCCGGACTGGACGCCGACGCCGTGGTCACCGCGTTCGAGTCGCCCGGAGCGAAGGCGGCCGAGGCCTATCGCGCGGCACCGCCGGAGGGGGCCGTGGACTGCTTCGGCTGCGGGCTCGACCGTACGCCCGACACCGGGCTCCGCCTGCACTGCGGAGCCGTGCCCGGCCGGGACCTGGTG